>JADLHI010000367.1 GCA_020848895.1 Hyphomonadaceae bacterium | reverse complement strand
TTTCGCGAGATCGCGCACCCGCGCGATGAAGCTTTGCCGCTCGGTTGGTGAGACGACGCCGCGGGCGTCGAGCAGATTGAACAGGTGCGAGGCTTTCAGCGTGTAATCGAACGCCGGCAGCACGTTGCCTTCAGCGAGCAAACGCTTCGCCGTCGCTTCCGCATCGGTGAACCAACGGAGATTCTGCTCAGGATCGCTCAGCTCAAAATTGAAGCGCGATTGCTGCTTTTCGTTTTCGAGAAAGATGTCGCCGTACGTCAGCGGTGTCGCGCTATCGGGATCGTTGAACGGCAGATCGTACACGCGATCGACGCCGAACACATACATCGCCAAGCGTTCAAGCCCGTAGGTGAGTTCGCCGCTCACCGGGCGCACATCGAGGCCGCCGACTTGTTGGAAATAAGTGTACTGCGAGACCTCCATCCCATCGCACCACACTTCCCAACCCAAACCCCATGCGCCGACAGTTGGATTTTCCCAATCGTCTTCGACAAAGCGAATGTCGTGCAGCAGCGGATCGATGCCGATGCGCGCGAGTGAGTTGAGATAAAGCTCCTGCAGGTTCGGCGGGTTCGGCTTCAGGATCACCTGATACTGATAATAGTGCTGCAGCCGGTTCGGGTTCTCGCCATAGCGCCCGTCCTTCGGGCGCCGCGAGGGCTGCACATACGCCGCGCGCCAGGGCTTCGGCCCAAGCGAACGCAGCGTCGTCGCCGGGTGCAGCGTGCCGGCGCCGACTTGCTCGTCGTACGGCTGCAGGATCGCGCAACCCTGCTCGGCCCAGTACGTCTGGAGCGTCAGGATCACGTCCTGAAAACAGCGGGGCGGCGGCCGGTTGGTCATAGGCCGGAGGCCTAAGGGCGCCCGCGAGCGCGATCAACTGGTCAGCGGAGGTTTTCGGCCACCGCGACTGGGTTTGCTGCTGGTTGCCGCGGCGTGGGCGCCAGCAAGTCGCAGAACATGAGCGCGAGCTTGGCGCCGATGGTCGACATTGGCCCCTCTCAGCGCCGACGCAGCCAGTAGACGGCCCACCAGACCGCGAACCCGATCGTCATGAGGAAAGGCGACGCGATGAAGCCGGCCAGGAAGGCAGTGTCGGGATGAGCGTCGCCGAATAAGTTCACGAGCGGCGCCTCGACGGGGATCGTGATCGGGCCAGGCAGCGCATAGAGCACAGCCATGATCACGCCGAAGAGGCCCATCACGACCATGCTACCCCACATCCAGGCGACGTAGTGCGCTTGCTTGGCGACCTCGTCCAAGGCGTTGAACTGCAGCACGGCGAGAGCCAGCGCCGACACCATCAGCACCGAGGCCAGGCCGTGCACGTGAACGCCAAGCGTGCGGCTGATCAGCGTGACCAGGGGAACCAGGATCAGCATGCCGATCATCAGGTTGCGATAAAGCGCGCGGCGCTTGTTGGCGGATGAAGTGGAAACAGCGGTCATCGGCCTCTCCTATTCCGCGGCCTGCGCGAGTTCGTCGTCACTGAAAATCTGCTCGATCGGCAGGGCGAAGACCTTGGCGATTTTGAAGGCGAGCGGCAGCGAGGGATCGTATTTGCCGGTCTCGATCGCGTTCACGCTTTGACGCGAGACGTCGAGCTTGTCGGCGAGATCGGCCTGACTCCAATTGCGCTCGGCGCGCAGGACCTTGAGGCGGTTTCTCACGTCCGCCCCCGCACCCACCAATTGGTGATTGCGAAGAAGAGGCAGAACGGCGCCAGCGCCAGTGCGACAGGAAGGTGCGGCGCGCTCACGTAGAGTTCGAGCAGGCCCCAGGCTGTGAGCGTGACGAACGTCAACGCCGCGGCAATCAACGCGGCCCGCATCAGCAACAGGCGCTGATATTCGTCCGTCTCATGCGTGAGGTAGCGCAGCAGTGCGAAAGCCAGACCGCAGATGGAAAGCGTCGCGCCAATCGCGGCAGCGAGGCCGGCCCAAAACGGCCACGCCGCTATGTCCAACAGCCGGTGCATGTTCGAGATGGCGAGCACATAGAGCGCCAACCACACGCTCAATAGCGAAACCGACGCCGCGCGCCGGGAACTGGCCGGCACGGGCGCCGCACTGGCCGAGGGTTGTTGCTTCGCAAAAGCCGGCGCCATTGCAACGGCGACGCTGACGGCGACGCCAGCAAACGTCGCCAGCAAGCCCAATGAGCGAGCATCGCGGCCACTAAGCGCGTAAAACATCGCCGCTATCGTTATGCCGGCCGTCGCGGCCACACCGATTGCGATGAACCAGAGAAAAGCAGCTGCCCGCGCCGAACCCGGCGCTTGTTCATCGGCGATGGGTTTCAGACGGGTCCGCATAGCTGTGCGGCTCGGCTCATGATGCTTGTCAGATATCATCGGTTGCGAAACCTGATGACCATGTGGACGATGCCGAACAGCATCGAGAACACAGGAAACACCCAGAGCATGCCGACGCGCGGCAAGCCTGCCCACTCCTCCAGAAAGCCCCACGCGAAACTGCCGAACACCACAACGCCGGTGGTGATCAGCAACGCGTCCGTCTGCATGCGCCGCTGAAACTCATCCATCGAGTTCAGATTGACGAGATACGCACGCAGCATCAGCAGCGCCGGCGCAAGCGGTATCAACGCCAGGACAATCTTCGCCCATTGTGGCGGATCGAGTTGACGCACCGCCAGCGCGGCGGCGAAGACGCAAGCTACGTAGATGGCGCCGGCGAGCGCCATGTCGCGCATGTATCGGACGGTGGCCCGTCTCTGCCGGACGCTCTCAGCCGTTTCGCACGTCATTCGGTTCGCTCCCTAGAGACCAAACTCAACCACGAAGCGGCCGTGGCGCACTTCAAGCGCCAGCGGATCGATCGCCACTGCGAGGGACGTTTGCGCCGCTGTATGCGCTGCGCGTGGCGCGCGCGTATCAGCGCCCGTGTGATGGCTCGCGAACGCCCACACCAGCATCGCCGCCGCGATGATGAGCCCGCCAATCACCATTCCCCGGTCTTCACACATGACACCCTCCCGTCTTTTCAGCCGTGGCCGGCAACGATCAGCGCGGTTGCAATCCCAACCGCGATCGCGAACCAAGCGCCCAGTTTCATGGACTTCTGCATTGCAAGCGTCCTTGTCTTAGTGACAAGTATCATTTACATCTTCGCTCCCGACGTGTCAAGCATACTGTACAAAAAGCGCAACGCCCTTGTCTGACAGGCGTGTTTGGCGGCGCGAAACGAATCCGCCATTCTCGGTCCATGGGGATTTGTGGGATCGACGAAGCCGGGCGCGGGCCCTGGGCGGGGCCGGTGGTCGCCGCGGCTGTCATCCTGCCTGCCAAGAAGCGTCCCAAAGGGCTGGCGGATTCCAAGCAGCTTTCAGCCGAGGCGCGCGAAGAACTGGCGCTGGCAATCCGTGAGTGCAGCGTTGTTGGCGTGGGCCTCGCAACGCCCGAAGAGATCGATCGGATCAACATCCTGCAGGCCACATATCTTGCGATGCGCCGCGCTTTTGATGGACTTTCCGAGCGCCCGGTTGCGGCCCTCATCGACGGCAATCAAGCGCCGGAATTGCCCTGCCCGATCGAGATGATCATCGACGGAGACGCCTATGTCGCCTCGATCTCCGCCGCCTCGATCATCGCCAAAGTCGAACGCGACCGGATGATGGTCGAGTTCTGCGCGCAATATCCGGGCTACGCCTTCGCCAAGCACAAGGGCTACGGTACGCCAGAGCACCAAAGGGCGCTGGCCGAATTGGGCCCCTGCCCAATTCATAGGCGCAGCTTCAAACCGGTGCGCGAGGCCGCCGGCATCATAGCCGCATAGCGCACAGCGGCGTTTACAAGCCCAAGCGCCGGACTATGTTCCGCCCCCATGACTGGGGACGCTACCAAACCACCACGCGCCGATATTTCGGCGCTCGCCGTCTGGCTCATTTGCGCGGCGTTCTACGTCGTCTTCATGTATTTCGCCTTCACCACGCCCAGCGTGCTGAAAGGTGAGTTGGGCTTGCTGGAAAATACGCAGGCCGTTTTTCTCGTGATCGCGCTTGGCCTCGCCATCTACATGGCGTTTCAGAAGAACGAAAAATGGCTGCGCTATTGGCTGATCTTCATCAGCCTCGGCCTCTTCTATCTGCTCACTGAAGAGACCAGCTGGGGCCAACACTATTTCGACGGCCCGATGTTCGACTTCTTCTCGCGCTTCAACGACCAAGGCGAGAACAACATCCACAATTCGAGTTCATGGTTCGACCAGAAGCCGCGCGCGCTGCTGCTGTTCGGCATGATCC
>JADLHI010000366.1 GCA_020848895.1 Hyphomonadaceae bacterium | reverse complement strand
GCGCCACGGCGATGGCGGCGACGGCGTTCTGAACGTTGTGACGCCCGGCCACCGGCAAGAAGAGATCGTGCAACGTGACGCCTGGTCCTTCCCCTTTTTTCCGGGCGACAACGTCGAACGTCGAGCCATCGCGCGAGGGGCGCACATTCACCGCGCACACATCGGCCTGCGGGTTGAAGCCGTAAGAGATGATGCGGCGATCACGCACTTGCGCCGCGAGCGCCTGCACTTGCGGGTGATCGAGGCACATGACGGCGAAGCCGTAGAACGGAATGTTCTCGACGAACGTCTGGTACGCCGCGTTCATCGCTTCGACCGAGCCGTAATGATCCAAGTGCTCCGGATCCATGTTGGTGACGACGACGGCGGTGGCGCGCAGGCGGGTGAAAGTGCCGTCGCTTTCGTCAGCCTCGACCACCATCCACTCGCCTTGGCCCATGCGGGCGTTGGCGCCATAGGCGTTGATGATGCCGCCATTGATGACGGTGGGGTCCTTCTGGCCCGCATCGAGCAGGGCCGCGATCATCGAGGTGGTCGTCGTCTTGCCGTGGGTGCCGCCAATGGCGACGGTCCACTTCAAGCGCATGATCTCGGCCAGCATCTCGGCGCGGCGGACAATCGGCACGCCGCGGGCGCGCGCGCTGTCGACTTCGGGGTTGCCGCCTTTGATGGCGGAGGAAATCACGACGACGCCGGCGTGAGCGGCGTTCTCGGCCTTATGACCGATAGCGACCTGAATGCCCTGGGCGCGTAGGCGCTCGATATTGGCGCCGTCCTTCGCGTCGGAGCCTGTCACCTCGTAGCCGAGATTCTTCATCACGGCGGCGATGCCGGACATGCCGATGCCGCCGATGCCGACGAAATGGATAGAGCCCGTATCAAACGGAATAGCGCGGCGGATCATGATCTCCCCTGTCCGCGCCAGTATAGGCGCGCTCTACGGCGCATCAAAGGCGGCGTTTAGCGGATGCCGTGCTTCGCCGCGAACTGGGCGACGGGGTAATATTGCTGCGCTTCGGAGTCACCGATCTGGAGATCCTGGCGGCCCTTCTGCTCGAACTCGCGCGCCTTTCGCACCGCTTCGGCCGGCGTATCCGCCTCTGCGATCGGCATCGGTTTTGGCAGCGCCAGCATCTGCGCAAGGATTTGAAAGCGCGCCATTCGGCTTCTCCGTCAGTTCAGCGGATGCGCAGGAGAGCGCGCGATCGCGCCAGCACGGCGCGCGGTCCCTCCAGCGTCCACAGGGCGAGCACATAGGCGAGGCCAAGCACGCTCGCAACCAACACAAGCGGCTGCAGTTCGGCAAGCCCCAGCCCAAGCGCGTGCGCAACGGGGAAAATGAGACCGACAAGGGCAAAGAGCACGGTAGTCCCAAAGGCGCGCTGGCGGGCTTCGCGGCGGCGGGCGCGTTCGGCGGTGAGGCTCAGCACATCGAAGCGGAAACCGGGGTCCGGAGTCCCCGGCGCTTCTCCCAAAAGCGCGGCCAAATCGAGATCGTCACTCATCGCTCTTCTCCGCAACCCCGAGCGCCGCCTGCAGCCGCGCCCGGCCTCTGGTCACGTGGGATTTCACCGTGCCCAAGGGAAGGCTCAAAATCTCGGCCGCCTCGGCATGAGTGAATTCCTGACCGAGGCAAAGCGCAAGCGCCGCGCGCTGATCTTCCGGCAGTTCGTCCATCGCTTTGCGCAACGCCAACCGCTGACCTGCCCGTTCTGGCGACTCTTCCGTCTGCGTTTCGCTCAGATCGGCATAGGCGGTTTCGCGCGCTTCGCGGCGGCTCTGCGAGCGGCGGGCGCGCCGCCAATACTGGAATGCGACGCCGCAGATGAACGTCCGCAGCGACGACGTTCCGTCGAAGCGATTGAGCACGTCCCATGTGCGCGCGAAGGCCTCCTGCGCCAGATCGTCCGCGTCGGCGTAATTGCCAGTGACGCGCCGCAGAAACGCACGCACCGCCGCTTGGTGCATGTCGACCAGGCGGCCGAAAGCGGCGTAATCGCCGCCTCGCGCCAGCCCGATCAGGCGCGCCTCGTCCCCCGCGCTCATCGTGAGATCAGGGGCGGCGCGAAGTGATGGTGATGATGAGCGCGCCGAGCGCCAGCACTGCGAACGTCACCGCCACCACGAGAAAGGCGAACGACCACTCCTCGGCGCGAATGTACCACCAGCCGACGGTGAAGCCTGCCGCGATGGCGGCGAAGGTGAAGAAGGTCCACAGATTGGCTTGCTGCGGCGGTTGCGGAGAACGGCTCGGCGCCTCCCAGTCCGATTGCGCCATGCGCAACAATTCCGGCGGCACTTCCTTGCCTTGATCGACATACGACCTGATCAAGTTCATCACTTCGCGCGAGCGGCGCTCGCTGGAACTCATGCCCCAAAGGCCCATGCTCATTCCGAAGATCGGAAACAGCAGCCACCAGAAGTCGCGGAACAATTCTTCGAAGTTCATCACTTGCGCTCCAGCTTTTCGCGAGCCTCGCGGATAACCCGGTCTTGGTAGGCGCTGTCGCGCGCCGCACCCAGAATCGCGATCACCATCCCAAACACCGGGAACATCAGCCACCAATAGTCGCGGAACAATTCCTCGGTCATTCGAGCCCTCCAGACGCCGGCTAGGCGCTTCTGGCACTCTACCGCCGCTGAGCGCGGCGCTGGATGCAAGCCGGGCGGCGGAATTCAGAGGGCGACGGCCTCGGCCAAGTCAGCCAGGGTCTTGGCCGCCTCGGGCTTTGCCGCTGCGCGGGCGGCGGCGGCGCGGACCGCCAGCCCATGCGGATCGGCCAGGCGGCGCTCCAGCAGCGCGGCGAGCGCGCCGGCGTTGAACTCAGCCTCGGTGAAGAGATCGGCAGCCCCGACCGCCGTCAGGCCCTCGGCGTTGGCGGTCTGGTGATCGTCGGCGGCGGCGGCGAATGGGATCAGGATCGCCGGACGGCCCGCGACCTGGAGTTCGGTCACGGTTGAGGCGCCAGCTCGGGCGATGACAAGGTGCGCCGCGCCCAAGCGCTGGCCCATGTCCTTGAAGAACGGGGCGACCTCGGCGCTGACGTTGGCGGTTTTGTATTTCTTCTTCACGTCCTCGACCTGCTCTTCGCGCACCTGTTGCACGATATCGAGCCGCGAACGCAGCGCCGGCGGCAGCAGCGAGATCGCTGACGGGATCACTTCGCCGAACAGGCGCGCGCCCTGGCTGCCGCCGATGATGAGAATGTTGAGCCGCCCGCCGGCAGGCGCTTCCGGGTACGGACGCTCACGCACGGCAAGGATCGGCAGGCGCACTGGATTGCCGACAACGCGCTTACGCGACGCCGCCTCAGCTGGCAGGCGATCGAGCCGCTCGAAACCGCAGGCAACGATCGCCGCGCTAGCGGCCATCGACCGGTTCACCCGGCCGAGCACAGAATTCTGCTCGTGGATGAGGATCGGAACTTTATGCGCGCGCGCCGCCATCAAAGCCGGAAATGAAGGATAGCCGCCGAACCCCGCAACCAGCGCCGGGGGCATCGCTCTGAAGCGCGCCTTGGCTTCGTTGACACCCTTCCAGATTTTGAACGCCGCCGGGACGGCGGTGATCGGGTTCATCGAGATCGAGGCAGCGGAAACATCTTCGATGCGCTCGGCCGGAAAGCCTTCTGCGTACCGGCGGCCCCGCGCATCCGTCATCAGGATGACGCGCCAATCGCGGCGGAACATCTCTTCAGCAAACGCGGCGGCGGGAAACAAATGTCCGCCAGTTCCGCCTGCTGCAATGACAACGACCTTTTTTGTCATGTTCTAATCGCGTCTGCGCCCCGGATAGAGATATGCGCCGGGCCGGTCACGGAGAAGGGAAAGACAGCACCCCAAGGCCAGCGCCGAGCCGATCATCGAGGAGCCGCCAAACGATATAAATGGCAGTGTCATGCCCTTGGCCGGAAGCAAGCTCAAGTTCACAGCAATGTGGATACAAGCTTGCGCGACGAGCAGCGTGATCAAGCCCGAAGCTGCAAGTTGTTCGAACGGCTCATTTAATCGGCTCGCCCGCGAGAGGCCGCGGAACGCGAGCGCGCCGAATACGGCGATGAGACCGATCGACGCGATCAGCCCGAATTCCTCTGCCGCAACCGCAAACACAAAATCCGCATGCGCGTCAGGCAGCCGCGTTTTGATGACACCCTCGCCCGGCCCGCGGCCGAACACGCCGCCCGAAGCAATCGCGTCGAGGGCGCGGTTGACTTGATAGGCCGCGTCGCCCTCCGGGTTGAGAAAGGTGTCCACGCGTTCGCGCGCGTGCGGATAGAAATTGTAGATCGCCCAGGCGCCAAGCACCGCCAACACGCCGCCGCCGAGCACATAACGCAGCGCGACGCCCGAAAGGATCAGCATGGGCGCAAGGCACATGCCGAGCAGCGCGGTTTGGCCGATGTCGGGCTGAGACAGCAGGACGGCAGCCGTCGCGCCATAAAGAGCAATCGCAACTGCGCGGCCTGGAAAACCGGGCTGCTTCATACTTTCGCCCAGCATCCACGCCCACACGACGATGAGCGCCGGTTTCAAAATCTCGGACGGCTGGAGCGAAAAGAAGCCGATGTCGAACCAACGTTGCGCGCCCTTGATTTCGTTGCCGAAGATCGACGCAAGCAGCGCGAGCGGCAGAAAGATCGCAACAACGATGACGGCGGCGCGGCGTATCTGTCGCGGGTCGAGTGAAGCCGCGGCCAGCATGGCGATCACGCCGCAAGCAGCGTAGGCCGCCTGGCGGCCAGCGAAGTAGAACGCCTCGCCGATCTGAATGCGCGCGGTGGCGGCCGGACTGGCGGACATCGAGAACAGAATGCCCAGCGCAAACAGGATCGCCGCGATGATCAGCAGCGGGCGGTCATAGGTCCGCGCCCGCTCCACCGCCGCGCCGAAGCGCTCGGCGATGGCGACGCTCAAGCCGCGCCTCCGTTGCGCTTGCCGTTTGCGCCGTCACCGAGCGCCGCGACGAACTTCTTGAACTGGTCGCCGCGATCTTCGTAGCTTTTGAACTGGTCAAACGAAGCGCACGCCGGCGAAAGCAGCACAACCGGATGCGGTTCGCCGGACGCTTTGGCGTCCGCAAACGCCATCTTCACCGCCGCCTCGAGATTGCCCGACATGGCGACAGCGACCTTGCCGCGCAGCGTGTCGGAGAAATCGCCGGCCGATTGGCCGATGAGATAGGCCTTTGCCATACGCGGAAAAAACGGATCGAGATCCTCAATGCCGCCCTCTTTCGCGACCCCGCCCGCGATCCAGTACACGCGCGGGTAAACCGCGAGCGCTTGCGCCGCGGCGTTGGCGTTGGTGGCCTTGCTATCGTTGATGAAACGCACACCTTCGATCTGACCGGCGCGCTCCAAGCGATGCGGCAAACCGGCGAACATGGTCATCGCTTGAGCGATGATGCGGTGATCGACGCCCAGCGCGCTCGTCGCGGCAAAGGCGGCGGCGGCGTTTTGCGCGTTGTGTTTGCCTTGCAGCGCCGGCGCCGCGGAGAGATCGGCCACGGCTTCAGCGCGGCCGCCAAGACTGTCGATCACCTTGCCATTCAGCGCACTGACGCCGCGGCCAAGCGCTTGGCCGGACGAAATCGG
>JADLHI010000365.1 GCA_020848895.1 Hyphomonadaceae bacterium | reverse complement strand
TCACCAACTCCGCCGGCCGGGAAATCTACGTGCGCCCGCCCTACACGCCCCAGCGCGTGCTCGATGAAGACGTCGCACATCGCATGAACGGCATGATGGGCGCCGTCGTTCTGCGCGGCACCGGCACCGGCGCGCGCATCGGCGATCGCGACATCGCCGGAAAAACCGGCACGAGCTCGGATTGGCGCGACGCCTGGTTCGTCGGCTACAGCCGCGACTTCACAGCGGGCGTATGGGTCGGCCATGACGACTTCACGTCGATGGGCCGCACCACGGGCGGCACGCTACCGGCGCAAATTTGGGCCGACTCGATGCGCGTCGCGCATCAGGGCGTCGAAAACCACCCGCTGCCCGGCATCGAACAGCCCGCCTACACGCCGGCGCAAGTCGAAATGGCGAGCTTCTTCGACGATCTCGCCAACGCGTTTGGCGATAATGACGGCGGCAACGAGGACGGCGACCGTTTCCCCGATCTCGGCGACATCTTCAACTAGATGTCGGCGCTCGCGCACGTAAAGGACCTGGCGCTGACGCTTGGCCAAGCGCCATTGTTCGATCGTGCCGAATTCGTGCTGCAAAAGGGCGAACGCGCCGCGTTCGTCGGCGCAAACGGCGCCGGCAAATCCACGTTGATGCGCATGATGGCCGGACTTGCCGAGCCGGACGGCGGCGAGATTGTCTATCAATCCGGCGCCACCATCGCGTTCGCGCCACAGGAAACCAGCTTCGAAGGTTTCGCCACGCTGCGCGACTATGCGCAATCACCGTCCGTCGCGCGGCCCGGCAGCGCCGCCATAGCGCCTGCGTACGCGGCCGACGCGGCGCTCGAACAATTCGGCCTCGATCCCGAACGGGCGCCACAGGGCCTCTCCGGCGGCGAAGCGCGGCGCGCTTCCTTGGCTCGCGCGCTCGCCGCGGACGCCGACATCCTGCTGCTCGACGAACCCACCAACCATCTCGACATCACCGCCATCGAAGAGCTTGAACGGACGGTCGCCAGCCAGCGCGGCGCCTGCCTTATCATCAGCCACGATCGGCGCTTCCTCGAACGCGTTTCGACCGCAACGCTTTGGCTGCGCCAGCGGCGGCTCTTGAAACTCAATCGCGGCTATGCGGCCTTCGAAGAGTGGGCCGACCAGATCGAGGAAGAAGACGCGCGCAACCTCGCCCGCCTCGAAACCCAACTCAAAGCTGAAGAGCACTGGCTGCGTCGCGGCGTCACCGCGCGCCGCTCACGCAATGAGGGGCGCCGGCGCAAGCTGCTCGCCATGCGAGCCGAAAGGCGCGCCATCAAGGACCTCAGCGCCTCGCCAACGGCCGCCATCAGCGCCGACCGCGGCAATGAATCGGCGCGTCTCGTGATCGACGCCAAGAACATCGCCAAAGCCTACGGCGAGCGCACGCTGCTCTCGAACCTGTCGCTGCGCATTAGGCGCGGCGACCGCGTCGGCGTCGTCGGCGCCAATGGCAGCGGCAAGACGACGTTGCTCGAACTCCTGCTGCAGCGCCGCGAACCCGATAGCGGCAGCGTGCGCATGGGCGAGAACCTCACGCTCGCCTACGTCGATCAGCGCCGCGACATCATCGATCCAAGCGTTTCGCTGAAGGATGCGCTGACACCCGGCGGCGGCGATCAGGTAATGGTGCGCGGCGTTGCGCGTCATGTCGCCTCCTATGCCAAGGAATTTCTCTTCACCGCTCAACAACTGCGCCAACCGGTCTCGGCATTGTCCGGCGGCGAACGCAATCGTCTCGCCCTCGCCATCGCGCTCGCCAAGCCCGCGAACCTTCTGGTGCTCGACGAGCCTACGAACGATCTCGACATGGACACCCTCGATGCGCTCGAGGACATGCTCGCAAGCTATGACGGCACCGTGCTCATCGTGAGCCACGACCGCGCCTTCCTCGATGGCGTCGCCACCCAGATCGTCGGCCCGCTCGGCGGCGGCAAATGGGTTGAAACGCCTGGCGGGTGGGCCGATTTCGAACGCGAGTACGGACAAGCGATCAATCCGCGCGCCGCACCGAAAAGGCAATCGGTTGAAACCCCGCGCTCGGCCTCGCCCAAGAAGCAAACCAAGCTGAGCTACAAGGACGAGCGTCGCGCCAGCGAACTTGACGCGCTGCTGCCGAAGCTCACCGCCGAAATCGAAACGCTCGAAGCCAAGCTCGCAGCGCCCGACGCCTTCAACGCCGGCGACTTCGGCAAGAGCGCGGCTCGCCTTGAAGTCGCACGCACCGAACGCGACGCCGCTGAAGCCGAATGGCTCGATATCGAACTGCGGCGCGAGGCGCTCAGCGGCCAAGAGTGAATCTGTTGTTAACCAAAGCGCCTGCACGCTTTCGCGCATGCGTTATTTCGTCCCGCTCGCTGTTGTCATCGCCGCGCAGATTGGCGCCGCGTGGGCGCTAGGCGAAGCCAATGTCGCCCGACCCGGAGGCTCTTACGCCACGATCGAAGCCGAAACGGCGGCCGTTTGCGAGCGCGCCTGCGCTGACGATACGCTCTGCATGGCCTGGAGCTTTCAGGCAAATGCTTGCGAACTCAAAGCCATCGTACCCAGTGCTGTAGCGCGCGAGGGCGTCATCTCCGGCGTCGCCCTGCGTGCGCCGGCCTCGATGCGCGTAGGCTACGAACCGCCCGCGCCAGCCACGCCCATCATCGCCACACACGAAGATGAACCGGCGACTATCGTAACGGAAGCCACCCCGCATCAAGACGTGGCGCTGGCGCTTCTGGGTGGTCCGGAGGGCGGCGACGAACTGCGCGGCGGCCTCGGAAATTGAAGGCACGGCTAAGATTTGTTTACGACCGCGCAGTAATTTCCGCGGGATTCAGGAGACTTCCCGGCCATGTCTAACGCCCGGTTTGCGAAACTCGTCGATCTGGCGCGCACCACGGACAGCGAGCAACGACGCGAATTGCTGCGTGAAGTCACCGATCTCTTCTTCGAGACATCGACCACGCGGAGCACGCGCGAAACAGCCCTTTTCGACGACGTCCTGCAACTGGTCGCCGCCGAGATGCAAGACAGCGTTCTGGCCGAACTTTCAGAGCTGTTCGCCGACGCTGCCGACGCGCCCGTCGGCCTCATGCGCGATCTTGCGAATCACTCGTTCGAGATCGCGGGACCGGTCCTGAAGCGCAGCCGCGTGCTCGATGAGCAGACGCTGCTCCAGATCGTCAACTATCAAAGCCAACAGCACATTGCCGCGGTCGCTCAGCGCCCGGATGTGTCCGAAAACGTCTCCGACGCGATCGTCAAATTCGGCGACGACACGGCGCTCGATCACCTGATCCGCAATGACGGCGCCAAGATATCGCGCACCAGCATGGAAGCCGCCGTCGACCGCGCGCGCCGCAACGCAATGCTGCACGAAGGCGTGGTGAAGCGCGGCGACCTGCCGCTCGATCTCCTGAACGAGATGTATTTTGTCGTCGAGAACACGCTTCGCGATCAGATCATGAAGCGCAATGCTTCGGTCGATCCGGCAACGCTCGACGCCGCGCTTGCCAAGGCGCGGGCGCGCATGAGCCAGAGCGTCGGCGACATGAGCACTGAAGCCAAGAACGCCATGGCGTTCATCAATTCCAAGAAGAACAGCGGTGAATTGAACGCCCGCCTGCTCGTCTCACTCTATCGCGAAGCCAAGCAAACGCATTTCCTCTACGGCCTTGCTGAGATCACCAATCTGGAAACGGAAACCGTCGCCGACCTGCTTGAGCGCCGGGACATCGATGGCCTGGCCATGATCTGCCGCGCTGCCGGTATCGAGCGCCCGCTCTTCGTTACGCTCGCCGTTCTGTCCTGCGGCGGCGACGAAGCCATGCAGCGCGCCGAGGAATTCGGGCGCATGTACAACAACGTGCCGATCGAAGCCGCCCAACGCGCCATGCGCTTCTTCAAAGTCCGCAAAGGCGCAGCGCAGGCCGCTTAAAACGTCATGTCTGGACCGCCGGCGCCCCGCCGGCATGTCTTGGAGACGTCTCAACAGCTGTTTGCCGGCGAGAGCGCCGGCGGTCGAGACATGACTTAAGCCGCGCGTTCTTTTGTGTCGCTGAACCTGATCTTCGGGTTCTTGTCCTGCACGTAGCCGATCTCCCACGCGCTCTTGCCCAGAAACACCGGCGCGCTGTCGACATCTTCGGCCATCTGCGACGCCGATTTTTCAATGAACGCTTCAAGATCGGCGCGCGTCTCAGCGCTGATCCAACGCGCCGCCTGATAGGGCGAGGTCTCGAAGATCACTTCAAGACCGTATTCAGCCTTCATCCGCTCATCGAGCACTTCGAACTGCAACTGCCCGACCGCGCCGACAACCAGATCGCCGCCGTGGACGGGCTTGAACACCTGCGTCACGCCCTCTTCACCCAACGACTCCAGCGCCTTGCGCAAGTGCTTCTGCTTCAGCGGGTCTTTCACCCGCACGCGCTTCAAGATTTCCGGCGCGAAGTTTGGAATGCCTTGGAACACCACCTCGCCCGATTGCGAGAGCGAATCTCCGACACGCAACCCGCCATGGCTCGGAATACCGATCACATCCCCGGGAAACGCCTGCTGGGCGATCTCGCGGTCCTGCGCCATGAACATCATCGGATTGTGGACGTTGAAGCCTTTGCCGGCCGCCGTCTTCAACGTCATGCCGCGCTGAAATTTGCCCGACGAAATCCGAAAGAAACCCACGCGGTCGCGGTGCTTGGGATCCATGTTCGCTTGGATCTTGAAGATGAAACCGCTGACTTCGCCGCGTCCCGGCGCAACCTCTGTCTCGGCGCCCTTCACCGTCGCCTTCAACGGCCGCGGCGGCGGCGCATTGGCGCCAAGCCCAGCGAGCAATTCGAGCACGCCATAGCGCCGTAGCGCCGAGCCGAAGAACACGGGCGTTAAATGGCCCTCGCGAAACGCCGCTAGATCAAATTTCGGCAAGCCCTCGCGCGCTAGTTCTGCAGTCTCTTCCAACTCCGCGCGCACGTCATCGCGCAAGCCTTCGAGAAAATTGCTCGCCCCACGCTTTTGCCGCGCCTCAACCGCAAAACCCTCCTCGCCGTGCTCCAAGCGGCGGAACGGCACGAACTCGTCCGTCGTCAGATCGAGCATGCCGCCAAAGCGCTGCCCCGACGCCGCTGGCCAATACATCGGCGCCGTATCCATCGCGAGCTTCGAATGTATCTCATCCAACAGCTCGAACGGATCGAGCGCTTCACGATCCATCTTGTTGATGAACGTTGTGATTGGAATGTCGCGCAGGCGGCAGACTTCGAACAGCTTCAATGTCTGCGGCTCGATGCCCTTTGCCGCGTCCAGCACCATGATCGCGGAGTCCGCGGCCGTCAGCGTGCGGTAGGTGTCTTCCGAAAAGTCTTCGTGGCCCGGCGTGTCCAAGAGGTTGAACACCATGCCGTCATGCTCGAACATCATCACCGAGCTCGACACCGAAATGCCGCGCTCGCGTTCGATCTTCATCCAGTCCGAGGTCGTCCGCCGCGCCTGCCCGCGCGCCGCCACCTCACCGGCCAAGTGAATGGCGCCGCCAGCGAGCAGCAGCGATTCAGTCAAAGTCGTCTTGCCGGCGTCAGGGTGCGAGATGATCGCAAAAGTTCTACGGCGTGCGGCCTCGGTGGCGGGGTCGGCGGACATCAGGTCTCGGATATGAAAGCGAAGCGGCGCGTTTACGCCATTGGACCGCCGGCTTCCAGCCGGCAGTTGGCGCCGGCGCACCGGAATGCCCGCTGGAAGCCGGCGGTCCGCATGTCAGCCGCCGGAATCCACCGGCTCCTGCAAAAAATGGCGCCCTTCGCGGTCCTCGATCTCTATGACCCAAAGGTCCGGGTCGCCCGCGCGCCGTTTGCGGACGTACTCATCCACGTCGCCCTCAACATCGCCCAGCGAGCCGGCGGACAAGTCCAGCCAGATTCGCTCGCCCTCGCCATTGCGCGCCGGTCCGTAAAGACGGGCTTTACCATCGAGCGTCGCTACCTTCACGAGCACGGCGCCGGCGTCGGTATCGCCCTTCTTTACGACGCCCGCGAACGCGCCTGCGATCTGCGCGCGGCGAATGAGGGCGCTTGCCCAGAAATCAGTCTTCAGTTCGTCCATGCCGCCGTTCACCAGAACGCAAGAAGATTAGCTTAACCTTTCCGGCTCGCATGCGCTTCATCTTCCTTGCCCTCGCCCTTGGGACGGCCACCGCCGCCTCGGCCACCGAAAACGCGCGCACCGTCTTCGTGGAGCGGCGCGGCCTGTTGGAGGCCGATGCGCAATGCCGCCTCTTCGAACCCAGCATCCGCGCCGCCTTGGACGTCGGCGTTGCACAAGCGCGCGGCGCTTTGCTGCGCGAAGGCTGGACAAACGCGCGTCTGCGCGAACTTGAAACCGCCGCCGTCAACGCCGCCCGCAGCCGCCGCTGCGGCGACGACCGCACCGAGACCGCCGCCGCCGCCGCGCGCCGCTCGTTCGCGCAATGGGCCAATGCCGGCACGATGGATTTTCCCGGCTGGGATCGCTTCTGGCGCGCCCGCCGCTCCGTCGATCAATCTGGCTGGCGCCTGAGCCAGGAAATCGCTTCGCCCGTCATTGCGATGTTCGGCGTCCGCCAGACCGGCGACATTCAGCATCTGACGCTGGCGCTGCCGCTTGCGCGCGGCGCAACCGCGCCAACATCTGCGCACTTGATCCTGCGCGATCCACAACGCGGCGCGATGCGTGAGATTGCTCTGCCGCAGCGCATCTCACAGGGACTGCAAGCCGGTCTGCCTTCACCGATGGCGTCAGCCAGCATTGCCTCCACGCGCACGATCGAACGACGCAACAACCAGCAAATGGTGGTGTTCACATTCCCCGACACCGCGTTCCGCGATCTCGTTGCGCTGGACCCACGCGAGAGCGTGGAATTACGCCTGGAAACCGGCCGCGCCACGCAGAGCCTGCTGGTTGAAGTCGGCGACGTCGCCGCCGCGCGCGCGTTCCTGACGCTTCGCCGCTAGTTTGCCAGCACCGGCAGCGTAATGCGCACCAATGCGCCGCCGCCTGGCGCTTCGTGAAAGCTCAGCGCGCCGCCATGTAGCGCCGCCAGCGCCCGCACGAGCGACAACCCAAGTCCGGTTCCTTCCGCACGCGCGCCGCCGGAGCCTCGCTCAAACGCAACGCCCAGCGTCTCACGCTCGGCTTCCGGAATACCCGGGCCGTTGTCGATCGTATCGAGTTGCAGCGTTCCATTGATCGCAGCCGCCTGCACCATCACGCGCCCGCCCTCTGGCGTAAACTTGATGGCGTTGCCGACCGTGTTGATCAGCATGCGCTTCACCGCGCGATCGTCCGCGCGGACCGGCAGCGGCGCATCGGGCGTCAGCATGCCCAGGCTGATTTGCTTCTTCTCTGCGCTATCGATGGAGACGCGTATGACATCTTCAATGACGTCGCGGACATCGAACTCGCCCAGCGCCAATTCGAACTTGCCCGCATCGATGCGCGAGAGATCGAGCAGGTCGTTCACCAGTCCAAGCAGGTGGGCGCCGCTTTTGCGGATCAAGCCCGCATACTCGACATAGCGCGCGCCGATCTCGCCAAAGATCTGGCGCTCGATCATTTCCGAAAAGCCGAGAATGTGCGTCAGCGGCGTGCGCAGCTCGTGCGACACTTCGGCGATGCGCTGGCTCATCGCCTGTTCGCGCTGGGCGCCGCGTTGCGCAAACCCCAGCAGCCAGCCCGCCAGCAGCAGCGAGCAAATAGTGAGTGTCACCGTGAACCAGCCAAGGCCCGCGTACATCAACGTAGAAGCGCCCGTCGCGGCATAGCCCACCACCGCGCCGATCGCCGCGATCCGGGTCCAGCGTCCGAGCGTCCGCGCCAAAATGACAGGGATCAGCAGCGCGGCCACCAGTGGCGAACCCCAGCCGCCGGTTCCCGCAACGAGACCCGAAAGCGCCACCAGCCAAACCAAAATGAGACCGAGGGCCGCCCAGCGCAGCCTCAGCCAGGGCAAGAAGGTAAACCCCGCCAGCGCCGGCGCTAACGCTAACGCGGCGGCTGCCGCCACGTCCTGGCGCTCGCCGCCCCCAAAAACACCGGTAAAAGCGGCTACAACGACGCAGGCGGTCCAAAACCACCCCGTCCATGCTATTGTAGCTGCCATTGGCGCTGCTTTTGCACCCGGCGTTACGGCCAGTTGTGTTGACACTGAAACGTCGCTCGCGAGTAAAAGACTTCTTAACGCGCTGGGGGAGAGAGTGCCCGCTATGAGTCGGACTCGAAAGCGGACTCACCAATCTAGGATCAGGGAGCAGAAGCCGATGCGGAGCCTTGCGGTATGGACCACAACCGCGGTTGTCGCCCTTCTCGGTGTCGCCAACGCCCAAACGCCCGCCGCTACGGAAGCGGGTGCGAGCAATGTCGACCTACAGACTGCGGTTACGGCCTACGCCGCTTATCAAAGCGACGTTTCAGAATTGCGCGCCTCCACGATGCGTGATGCGGCCGGTTTGGAAACGGCGCTTGATCGCGTCGCGCGCCACAACCGGGATGCATTGACGCGCGGCTGGGTCGCTTATGGCGCTAACACCGCCGCCCAATCGTCGGCCTTCGTACAGGGCGTGCGCGATGCCGCCGCCTATTACGGCCGCGACGCCGTCATCTGGGCGGTCACGGTCGATCCGTCCTACGCACGCGGCCTCCGCGGCGGTCAGGAAGCCACGAACATGTTGCTCGCTTCGGCCAACGCCGACAGCGCCCGCATCATCAGCGTCGCCGATCGCTATCAGGAAATGGCCTACTCGCTGCAACGTCAGCGCTGGGCCAACGCCGTCGCGCCGCAACAAGCCGCCCGCGTCCAACGCATCCGCTCACTCGGCCGCGACGGCGCGCCGTCCGATGCGGTGCCCTCCGAGGTCGCCCCGCGCCTTGCGGTGACGCCGCTCAGCCTGCATCCGGCGAGTGATCCGTCCGTCTATGGCGGCCGTCGCTTCTGGGACGCCGTGCGCGGCGGTGAGCAAGTCGTCGAAGTTTCCTCCACCCCGGCTGCCGCCGCTTGGCGCGTGAACGCTTCGCGCGGTGAAGCGCTCGACCGCATGGCGGCCGTCGCCGCGCTGCAAGCGCTCGACGCTGTCGACACCAACCAAAGCGCGGTGACACGCCTTATCGCCGATCCGCGTTCGCGCGATTGCTTCGAGATGGCCCAACTGCAGCTTTATCAATGCATGTCAGCCGCCCGCTTCCGTTATGAGAACGCATTCTGCCTCGGCCAACATGGCCTGCGCGACATCGGCACCTGCATCGGCGCCGTCGCTCAACCGGACGCTACCGCCATGGCGCCGGTGACCGGGCACGGCGGACGCGACTGACCTTGCCGGGATGCGCCGCAGGGCGCATCTGATGCTCATGGCCAGCATCGATCAAACGATCGAAGATCTCGCAGACGAATTTGCGCTCCTCCCCGACTGGGAGGAGCGCATTTCGTATGTGATCGAACTGGCGCGCGCGCTGGCGCCTCTCGCGGACGGCGAACGCACAGAAAACAACCGCATCCGCGGTTGCGTGAGCCGCGTCTGGCTCGTCAGTGAAAAGCATGCCGAAGAGCCGGAAAAGCTCTTCTTTCGCGGCGATTCCGACGCACATCTCGTACGCGGCGAAATCGCCATGCTGCTGCGCATCTTCTCCGGCCGCACGCCGGCGGAAATCCTCTCCGTCGATCCAAAAGCCGTGTTCGAGCGCCTCGGTCTCAAGGACGCTCTCACCATGCAGCGCTCCAACGGACTGTTCTCGATGATGAGCCGCATCCAGGACGAAGCGCGCGCGGCCTAAAAATCTGCTGCGAGCTGCGCCAGCCCAAGCTTGAGCGCGAGCTTTGCCGAACGCGCCGGCCAGCCCTCGGAGCGCTCAAGCGCCTCCAGGCCCTCTTCGTACAAGCACACCCGCTCCACCACGCGCCGCAGCGGCTCGGCGAGTTTTGCCAACGCATCCGCTGACCGCCGCCGTGCATCGCAGCGGCGCGCCATCGCCGCCTCCTGTGCATTCGCAGGCCCGCGTGTCGTTCCAATGGGAGCAGCCAGCCAATCTGAGCCGCGCACCAGGCTTAGCTCACCTGCGCTCCAATCCGATCGCAACTTTCCTGCAGCCCCAAGCTCCGCCTGGCTGAGCCAAGGTTCGCCGTTTGGCCCTTTCAGCGCCGCCAGGCGCCGCATCGGCGCTTCCCCATCGACGCCGCGCACCTTTCGCAGCGCGCCGTCGCTATCGATGACATCGCGCGAGACGATCGCCTGATGTTGCGCCGCGAACGCTTCACCAGGCGCAGCGCCCTCCCGAACAACGCGCGCAAGTCCTGCCTCGCTCAAGACGAACGTGTCGTCCTCGCACCGCTGAAGAACGCCATCCGCCTCCAGCGTGCGCACTTCATTCGCGCGCAAGCGCAAGAGCGCGCGCCGCCTGCGATCGCGCTTGGTGAACACGCCATAATCCGGCCCCGCGCCATCCAAACGAAGCGCTGCATCGTTCGCGGCGAGACGCGCGAGCGCGCGTCCAATGCGTCGCTCGCTCATACTTGCGCCCCTTCAGGCAACGCTGGCGCAGGTGCGGCGCGCAGCATCTGCTCCAGTGCGCTCATCCAAAGATCGAACTGCGCCTCATCGCGCCGATCCTCGATGGCGTGACACGCATGCGCCACCGTTGAGCGATCGCGCCCGAATGCGGACGCCACGCGCGACAAGCTCAGCTCGAACGCCACGTGGCAAAGGTACATCGCAAGCTG
>JADLHI010000364.1 GCA_020848895.1 Hyphomonadaceae bacterium | reverse complement strand
TCGCCGGCTTTGTAGGCGGCGCTCTCCTTCAAGCCGGGAATGAGGCGCGCGCCGTCTTCGCGCAGTGTTTGGGCTTGCGGAAAGCGGCCGTCGAGCGCCGCGGTGTTGAGACGCATGAACCAGACGAAGACGTTGTCGGGGTAGCGCATGGCTGCGTCTTCGAGAATGACGCGGCCATCGTCTTTCGAGCGCTTCGACCAGACATTGTAGCCATGAAAGGCGGCGAGCAGCGGGTCGAGCGGATCGAGTTCGAATGCACGCGCTTGTTGTGCGTAGCCTTCGGCGACGCGGCCGGTGGAAACCAGAAACTGGCCGTGGCGGAAGAGAAGGTGAGGATTGTTGGGTTCGGCGGCGAGCGCCTTTTCGAGCAACGCTTCGCGTTCGCGCCAGCGGCCGAAGAAATCGCCTTCGAGCGCGGCGAGAACGGCGTAGGCCTCGCCCATGGATGGATCGACGCCGAGCGCGCGCTCGGCGGCTTCGCGGGCATCGTCGGCGAGGCGGGCGCGGTCGGCGCGGGAAAGGCGCAGCGTCTCAAGCTTGGCGCTGGCGAGCGCGGCCCAAGCGCGGGCGAAGTCAGGCGCGTCGCGAACGATGCGTTCGAGCGCGGCCGCGCTGGCTTGGATGCAGGGAATCGCGCCGCTGCGCAGCAGTTCGCGGGCTTCGAAATAGGAATCCGACAGCGCCGGCGTCAATGTCGGCGCGCGTACGCGCTTGGCTTCGCCGAGCGTCACTTCGAGCGCTTTTGCCACCTCAGCGGCGATTTCCTCCTGCAGTGCGAAGGTATCGCCCAAATCGCGATCGTAACGTTCGGACCAAAGCACGATCCCGCTTTCAGCTTCGGCGAGGCTAACCGAAATGCGGACGCGATCATCGGTGCGGCGCACGGAGCCGTCGAGGATGTGGCTGGCGTTGAGCGCTTTGCCGGCGCGCGGTTTGTCGCGCCCGCGGAAGCTGAAGCTTGAGGTGGCGCCAATGACCTTGAGGCCGGGCAGACGTGAGACCGCGTAGAGAATTTCCTCGGAGACGCCGTCAGCCAATGTGCGCGTGGCCCGATCGCGGGCCGGCGTATCGAACGCGAGCACGGCCAGCGTGGGCGTTGTCGCGCGGGCCTTGGGCGGCGCGCCGGTGGGGTCGAGCGCATAGACGCTCATCAACGCGCGCATCTTGGCGAGTTTGATCTTGCCGCGCGACTGCAGTCGCGCCGCGAGCGCCGGATCGGCGCTAGCGTAAATGATTTGGGATACGAGGATCGTGCCGGATGTGGCTTCAGCTTGCAGGCGCGCAGCGACATTGACGGCGTGGCCGAGCAGATCGCCGCTTGGCGTTTCGGTGACTTCGCCCAAATGCACGCCCAGGCGAAGCTTGGCTTCCTTCTCCACCTCGCAGAGCGCTATGGCCGCGTGGAGCGCGTCGGCGGCGCTGGCGAATTCGAGCATGAGCCCGTCGCCAGCGGTGTTGAAGATGCGGCCGTTGTGTTTGGCGGCGATGCCAGCCGCGTAGGTGCGCACACGTGCGACGTGCGCAAGCGCTTCGGCTGCGTCGCGTTCGGCAAGCGCGGAAAAGCCGGCGATATCGACGGATACGATGGCCGCGTGTTTGCGGGGCGCTTCAGCCATGGCCGCCTCCACGTAGCACACACTGGCGGGCGCGGGGCCTTAAACGCTCGCCATGCTGCACGAAAAACGGCGCGCGTCTGGGGACGCGCGCCGTAGTCGTTCTAGGGGAAGGGTGCTCGCCGCGCAGCGCGGGGGGAGGGGTGGCCGCGCGGCGAGCGGAAGCGGGGGATTAAGCCGCTTCTGTTTCGTCGTTCGCCGCATCCACGACTTTCGGCTTGGCCTTGGTCGCGGCTGCGGAGCCGATTTCGACTTTGCGCGGCTTCAGAAGTTCAGGAAGCTCGCGGACAAGATCGATCGTCAGTAGGCCGTTCTCCAGCTTGGCGCCGGAGACGCGAACGTGGTCGGCGAGGCCGAAGCGGCGCTCAAAGCTGCGCTCGGCGATGCCGCGATGCAGAAAGTTGCGCTGCTCGACCGGTTTGCGCTGACCGGTGACGAGGAGTGAGTTCTGCTTGAACTCGATGTTCAGATCGTCTTCGGAAAAGCCAGCGACGGCCAGTTCGATGCGGAAATTGTCTTCGCCGATTTGTTCGACGTTGAAGGGCGGATAACCAGGCGCAGCGTCCAGGCGCGCAGCTTGGTCCATCAGGCTCGCGATGCGGTCGAAGCCGACAAGCGTGCGGTAAAGAGGGTTGAGGTCGTTCGAAGCCATGTGTCTTGTCCTTTCAAAGCGACATACAGGCGCTCCCTTGGAGATGTCCTTGGGGAGCTGGTTTGCCGGCTTTTCCGTCCCCGAAGGCGGCGGGCAGGCCAGCGGCGCGACCCCAGCTGGGCGCCGCACAACAAGGCAGATGGGGGCTCGAAACGGTCGTTCAAGACCCGGGTTCGGGCGCGTCGTTTTGACAATGTTAGCGCTTCGGGCTTAGCGCTCAGCGCCATGCTGCTGACCCGCCGCTCCGCCGCTTTTGGATTGGGCCTAGGCCTCGCCGCCTGTGGGCGCTCTGAGCAGAGCGCCGCCGACGCACCGCCGCAGGGCTCGCTGGCGTGGGCGATTGCAGGCGATTGGCGCATCGATCCCGAGCGCGATGAATGGCGCCATCCGCTGCAGACGCTCCTCTTTTGGGGCCTGCAGGGCGACATGACTGTGCTTGAAATCTATCCGGGGCTGGGTTGGTACACTTCGATCCTCGCGCCGTATCTGCACGCAAATGGCGGCCACCTGATCGCAGCCAGTTTCGATCCTCATCGCGGCTCGGTTGCGCAGCGCGAAACGCTCGCGGCCTGGCAGTCGCGCTTTGGCCATGACGAGAATCTCTACGGCGAAATCGGCCAAACGACCGTCGCCAACAGCGGCGCGGCGCTCGCGCCCGCCAACAGCGTCGATCTCGCGATCCTCGCCAACAACGTGCACACGCTCATGGCCGCGGGCATTGCGGAGCGCGTGTTCGCGGGCGTACTCGCGGCGCTGAAGCCGGGCGGCGCGTTCGGCGTCGAACAGCATCGCGCTTCGTCGACAGGCCTGCAGGACCCGCTTGCCGGCACCGGCTATGTGCAAGAAGCCTATGTGCGCGCGCTCGCGCAGGAAGCTGGCTTTGAGTTCGTAGCCGCCAGCGATTTGAACGCCAACGCGCGCGACACGCGTGATCACCCGTTCGGCGTCTGGACGCTGCCGCCTGCGCTCCGCACCTCGCCGCTCGGGCAAGCGGACGATCCCCGCTTCAACACCGCGCCCTATGAAGCGATCGGCGAAAGCGACCGTATGACGCTCAAATTCCGCAAGCCGAGCGGGACTGCCCCGGCGGCGCCTCAAAGCACCCCATAATTTTCACGCCCGCACCCAAGCTTGACGCTGCCGTCACTCTTGCGGCGCGGGCTGGCGTGGTGTGTAAGGTGGCCCCCGAAGGCCACTAAGGTCCGGAGGAAAAGCCATGACGTACGACGAAATCCTGAAGCGCTTCACCGATGGCAACGTCACGGTGCCCGGCAAGAAGGTGAAGTTCGACTTCGGCGACGCTGGCAAGATCTTCCTCGATGGCGCGGCCGGCAAGGTCTCCGCTGACGATGCAGCTGCCGACACGACCATCAAAGTGAAGCTCGAAGACTTCGTCGACATGGCCGGCGGCAAGCTCGATCCAACGGCTGCGTTCATGCAAGGCAAGCTGCGCGTCGAAGGCGACATGGGCGTCGCCATGCAGCTGCAAGGCGTGATGGCGAAGCTGCGCGGCTAGCGTTGGCGTTCGTCCGCGTACCCGGCAACGAGCCGCCCGATGGGGCGGAAGAGCATTGGCTTGAGGGCCGCGGCGGCGTGAAGGTGCGGGTGTTGACCGCGCCTTCCACCCGCGGCCAAGCACGCGGCTCAGTCATCGTTGCGCCGGGGCGCACCGAGTTCATCGAAAAATATTTCGAGGTGATCCGCGAGCTTCAGGCTCGCGGATTTGCCGTCTTCTGCATCGACTGGCGCGGGCAGGGTCTCTCTGGGCGCGAAGTCGAGAACTCGCTGAAAGGCCACTTCGTCAGCTTCGATGATCCGGTAAACGATCTTTCGACAGCCCTGAAGCTGCTAAGTGATCGCCTGCCGCGCCCATACATCGGCCTCGCGCATTCGATGGGCGGGGCGATCACGCTGCGCGCGCTGATGACCCGTCGTGTCGAGTACGACGCGGCGGCGTTCTCAGCGCCGATGTGGGGCATTCCGAACCTGACGGATGTCGCCAAGAAATATGTACGCTTCATGGTGTCTTTGGGCGCCGGTGGCCAGTTTGCGCCGAACGTCGAGAAGAAGTGGAAGCGCGAGAACTTCAAGAAAAACCCGGTCACTCACGACAAGGCGCGTCACGACCGCTGCCAAGGTCTGATCGCCGAAGAGCCGCGCCTGGCGCTCGCGGGCCCCACGAACGGTTGGGTCGCCGCCGCCGCCGATGCGACGGAAGCCTTCCGCCAGCCCGGCGCGCTCGCCCACGTGCGCATTCCCATCCTGGTCGCGACGGCAGGCGAAGAACAGCTTGTCGACAACGCCGCGCAGGAAGCTGTGGTGCATGAGCTGCCCGATGTGCGCCACATCACCATCGAAGGCGCCAAACACGAAATCCTGATGGAAGTCGATCCGATCCGGACTCAATTCTGGGAAGCGTTCGATCAATTGGTAGAGCGCGTCGTTCCCGCACGCGTTTAGGCGGATTGAAGGTGTTGCCCTTGGGGCGTATCTTACCTGCTTATGAGCATCGAAATCACGAACCCTGAAACCGAGCGCATCGTTCGGGAATTGGCGCGTCGGCTGAACGTCGGGCCAGATGAGGCTGTGCGCCGTGCGAGCGAGGCCGCATTGGAAGCCGATGCCCAAAGTGAGGACGCAGCTATCGAGCGTATCGTTGAGGAGGTTCGCAAACTCCCAGTCAGCGATGCGCGCGCTGTCGACGAGATCTTGAAAGAAGAAGAACCGAGCTGATGGTAATCGACACCTCCGCCATCATCGAGATATTCATTGATGGTCCAGAGGCCTCAAGACTGAAGGCGGCAATAAAGCCGGCACGCGGCAATCGCTTCATGTCGGCAGCGACGCTCGTCGAAGCGCATGTGGTCGTGAAGCGCCGGTTCGCGGCTGTTTCAGATCGCTCACGCCAGCTGCTTGATAGCATGATCAACAGGTACGGCATCGCCGTTGAAGGTCTGCAGGAGGCACATGCGCGTCTCGCGGTCGATGCATTTTATAAGTTCGGAAAAGGCACGGGCGCCGGTGTGCTGAACTTTGGTGATTGCTTCGCCTATGCCCTTGCGAAGCATCGAGATGATGGCCTGCTGTTTATAGGCAATGACTTTAATCGGACGGACGTGAAGGTCGTTCAGCTTTAGGAGGCCCATATGGCCGGAGAGCTTGTTCTAGTCACCGGCGGTTCGGGCTTCATCGGCGCGCACTGCATCGTACAATTGCTGCAGAAGGGCTATCGCGTCCGCACGACGGTGCGTTCGCTGTCACGCGAAGAAGAAGTCCGCAACATGATCCGCGAAGGCGGCGTCGAAGCTGGCGAGAATCTTTCGTTCGCCGCTGCCGATTTGATGAAGGATGACGGCTGGGCGCAGGCCGTCGAAGGCTGCACCTACGTGCTGCACGTCGCTTCGCCATTCCCGCCCGCAACGCCCGAACATGAAGACGAACTGATCATCCCGGCACGCGATGGCGCCTTGCGTGTTCTGAAAGCCGCGCGTGACGCCGGCGTGAAACGCGTCGTGCTCACCTCCAGCTACGCGGCGATCGGCTACGGCCAAAAACCGCAACGAAAACCGCACAACGAAGAGAACTGGACGAATATCAACGGCGAAGATGTTCGCGCCTATGTGAAGTCCAAGACCATTGCCGAAAAGGCAGCGTGGGATTTCATCGCCAACCAGGGCGGCTCACTCGAACTCGCGGTCGTGAACCCGGTCGGCGTCTTCGGCCCCGTGCTCGGGCCCGATTACTCAACCTCGATCCTGCTCGTGCAGCGCCTGATGGACGGTGCGATGCCTGGCGTGCCGCGCCTCTATTTCGGCGCCGTCGATGTTCGCGATGTCGCTTGGATGCACATCGAGTGCATGACCAACCCGGCCGCCAAGAGCCAGCGCTTCCTCGCGGTGGCCGGCGATTTCATGTCGATCAAAGATATCGCCCAAATCCTGAAACGCCGGCTCGGCCCCGCCGCCAAGCGCGTGCCGACGATGCAGATCCCGGACTTCATGGTCCGCATGGCCGCCAAGCGGGACGCGGCGATCGGCTCGATCCTGCCGGAGTTGGGCAAGCGCAAGAACGGCAGCAACGAGAAGGCGCGCCGCCTGCTGGGCTGGAAACCGATCTCCAATGAGGATTGCATCGTTGCGACCGCCGAAAGTCTAATCAAACTCGGGCTCTTGAAGGATTCGCCGAAAAAAGCCGCGTGAGTGTCGAAATAGGCTGGCGCTGCGCGTCACTGAGGCGTGGGTGATGAAGCCCAGATGCGTTCTTGGAGGCTGCGATGACGCAATATCTGCTTTTGATTTACGGCGAAGAATCGAAGTGGGCCGAACTGACGCCAGATCAGCTCTCGGCCGAGATGGGCGCCTACATGGCCTATACGGAGGATCTGGCAAAAGCCGGGGTGCTCGTCGCTGGCGACGAACTGCACCCCGTCGCGACGGCGAAGACTGTCAGTGTGGCGGGCGGCAAGCAAAAGGTCGTTGACGGGCCTTTTGCGGAAACCAAAGAAACGCTGGGCGGCTATTACCTTGTGAATGTCGAAGGCATCGAAGAAGCGCTGGCATGGGCCGCAAAGTGCCCTGGCGCGCGCTATGGACGCATCGAGGTGCGTCCCGTCGTTATGCGTTGAGCCCAGAAGCGGTCGCCGAGCGCGTCGCGCGAGAGAGCTACGGGCGTTTGCTTGCTCTGCTCGCCGCGCGCACGCGTGATGTGGCGGCTGCGGAAGACGCGTTGGCTGAAGCCTTTGCTGCTGCGCTCTCGGCATGGCCGCGCGGCGCCGTGCCCGACAATCCCGAAGCGTGGCTGTTCGCGGCGGCAAAGCGCAAGCTGATCGACGCCGCGCGCCGGGAGAAGACGGCGCACGAGCGCGAGCGGCAAATCGTCCTCGGCATCGAAGAGCTGGAAGCCGAGATGACGGCGACCGATACGCCGGATCGCCGCCTTGGCCTGATGTTCGCCTGCGCGCATCCAACGATCGATGGCAGTGCGCGCACTGCGTTGATGCTGCAAGTCGTGCTCGGGTTCTCCGCCGAGCGGATCGCGAGCGCGTTTCTGCTTGAGCCGGCGGCGATGAGTCAGCGCCTGGTGCGCGCAAAGAAACGCATCCGCGATGGCGGCGTCCGCTTTGAAGTCCCGGTGCCGCGCGAATGGCCGGCGCGTCTCAACGCTGTGCTGGATGCAATCTATGCCGCATACACCTCCGGCTGGAGCGATCCTCTGGGCGCCGATCCTGAGCGGCGTGGTTTGGCGGAGGAGGCGATCTGGCTCGCGCGCGTGCTGGTGGCGCAGGTGAAGGACGAGCCGGAAGTGCTAGGACTGCTTTCGCTGATGCTGCACTTGGAGGCGCGGCGCCCGGCGCGCCGCGATGCTGACGGCCGTTTCGTGCCGCTGGATGAACAAGACGTCTCGCTTTGGCGGCGTGAGATGATTGCGGAGGGTGAAGCGGCGTTGCGCGCGGCCAGCGCATTGAAGCGGCCCGGGCGTTATCAGCTCGAAGCGGCGATCCAATCGGCGCATGCAACGCGCGCGTGGAAGGGCGAGGCGGATTGGGACGCGATTGTGCTGCTCTATGCGGCGCTCTCCGAACTTACGGGATCGCCGGTGGCGCGGCTCAATGCGGCGGCGGCTATTGCGCGGCGCGACGGGCCCGAGTGCGGGCTTGCCGTGGCGGACGATCTCGCCGCGCTCAATCCGGCGCTGAATGAGTATCAGCCGTATTGGGCGCTGCGTGCTGATCTGTGTGCGCGGCTCGGGCGCAATGAAGCGGCGCGGGTTGCATATGATGAAGCGATCGAGCGCGCGGATGATCGCGCGCTCGTCGCTTTCCTGCAGCAACGCCGCGATGCGCTCGTTTAGTGCGGATAAGCGCGCGCCAGCTCGCGGCGGGCCGCATCCAAATCGCGGCGGAACTGCGGATCGGCGTGCATGCGGGCGATGACGCCGGACGCGAGCACGCGCCCTGCTTCGATGTCGCTCGGGAAGTGATAGCCGCAGATCACGCGGCTATCGCCGTAGTCGCGGCCGCGCTGGAGGATCGTGTCGGCGCGGGATGGTACGAGTTCGGCCATCACCAAAGCCCAGGCCCAGCCGCCGGCGCTGTGGCCTGACGGATACGAGCCGCTCGCCGCGAGCCGTTCGTCCGGGGCGTCGCACTGCACAACGCTGGGATTGTCCAAGAACGGGCGGCGGCGGGCGTAGGCGTCCTTCGCGGCGCCGATTGGCGGCGACAGGCCTTGCACGATATCGGCGAATACACGCGCCGTGCGCGGCAGGCGGGCTTCAGTGAACGTGTCGCCGAACACCGGATGCATCGCGACCCAGGGGCTCCATGGAATGTCGGCGCGCGCCTGTGCGAGGCGTTCGGCCGAAACGGTGGGGTGCATTGCGAGGCGATCGGCGGCGTTGCGTGCGGAGTCGAGCGCCGGCGGCGCGCCGCTGAGCGCTGCGCCATCGATGATCGGCGGGGCTTGCACAACTGGGCGCGTCTGCGCGAAGGCCGGCGCGGCGAACGCGATGGCCGCGGCAACAACCAGAGTCCGAATTTTCAGCATAATCCACCCCTCCGCGGCGCTGCGCCGCCTCTGGGTGAGATAACCAGAAATGGCGAAAAATGGAACGTGGATCGCTTGTCCGCGACACGGGAGCGCGACAGCGTTCAAGCGCGCGTTCGCGGCGCATTTGGCGGCGTACAACGAAAGCGCGCAGTAAACATGGACCGCCGGCGCCCTCGCCGGCATACAGTTCGACCGAACAAGCGCCTGCGCCTGTCGGTAGTGGCAGAGCCGTGCCGGCTGGCGCCGGCGGTCCAGAAGTGGGGTTGCGTTGGCCAAGCTTATTTTTGGGATGAATATGTCGCTCGACGGCTATGTCGACTTCGACAGGTTTGCGCCTGATCCGGCGCTGTTTCGCTATTTCATCGAGCAGACGCGCAAGACGAGCGGCAGCATTTACGGGCCGCGCCTCTATGAACTCATGAGCTATTGGGATAGCGACGCGTGGAACCAGGATGGTCGGGCGCAAGACGATCTGCGCGCGTTCGCGGAGGCGTGGCGGGCGATGCCGAAATGGGTTGTGTCAAAATCGCTGAAAGAGGTTGGGCCGAACGCGACGCTGATCAGCGCGGATTTCGAAACGGCTATTCGCAAGCTGAAGGCCGAGCGCGAGGGCGAGATCGAAGTGGGCGGGCCGAAGCTTGCGGCGGGGTTGGCGAAGCTTGGTCTGATCGACGAATATCACATCTTCCTGCATCCCGCTGTGCTCGGGCGCGGCGAGCCGTTCTTTGCCGGGGTGACGCCGAAGCTGCGGCTGGTGGGGAGTGAGCGGATTGGGGAGAACGCGCTGAAGCTGAGTTATGTACCAGCTTGAACCCTCTCCCCGCGAGGGGAGAGGGCAGGGTGAGGGGTGCGCGAGCAGCGAAGATGTGCTGTTAGTCTAATGTGCGTTCGGCGTAGCCTACAAATCGGGATAGATCGTAGTGCGACCACGTTCAAGCACGGGTTTGTAGCGTGCTTGGCGCTACACGAAAGGACACACGAAAAATTTCATCCAATCGGGCCATTCACGTCGGGCGCAGCGCACCTCTCTCGCGAGATCGTCCGTCACGGGTGCGGGCGATAGACGATAGTGCCTGGCGTCCCCGGTGAGGAGCGTCACTTGAAACGGTCCAGTCGCCTGATCGACGATACTGTCCGCGCCGCCCCATCTTCCCAACTCTACGACGCTGAACGGATTGCTTCCTGCTCCACCGTTTGTGTAGATGGTTAGTGCAATTCCATTATCTGACAGAAAATACGCTTCTCGCACCGAGTAGCCATCGCTCGAAAGAAGATGATCAATCTTCGAAAAGGCTTCTTCAGAGTTTTGGGTGTCGCCAACTGTCGTTGCAGCCTCAAGAGCAACGGAAGCGTAGTCAAACTGAAACGAGACCGATCCGTCTTCGACCTCCCGGTCAAACGGTATTCCAACAAGCTCGCCGTACTGGTTTGTACGGTCCTCTGCGACATAAGTCTCCCAATCGAGCAAGACCGTCTCATCAACGCTGTCCTGAATGTCGCGCAGACATGGCAGCATCGCGCCAGACACATCACGCTGTCCGAGGGCAGGGTCCGAGTGATGACATTCAATTCTCCGCAAATGGGTGAACGAGAACGCCTGCGCCAAACCGACAACGGCGGAAGCGAAGCCGACAACTGCGGCTAAAGTGACGAAGGTTCTATTGGCCATCCTCACCCCTTTCGCCTTCACTATCGTATCAATGCAGCCCGGCGAACAGCCCCAAAAATTTAGAGCGTCCGCGTCCTTCACGGCGCGGCCTGGCAGTCACCAAAGGACGCTGTAGTTGTTTCGATCTAGCGCCATGCCGGCGAGGGCGCCGGCGGTCCAGATTTTTTATTTGAACAGCTTCGCCCAATTGCGCGCTTCGCGCTTGCGCCAGGCGCCGCGGTGGTAGGCGTCGCTGACGATGAGCGGGGCGACCGACGTTGCTTCCGCGAACACCATTTGCTCGTGAACTGTCGACACTTTGCCCCAACTCGCCGCCTCTTGAAGCGTTGAGGAGGAGCAAGCGCCGTCGCGGACGTCCGCCACGGTGATTTGCACGGCGTATTTGTGCACTTCGACGTCGTCGTGGCCGAGGATTTCGGCGCAGACGACGGTGTCTTGCGCGAAATTCTTCGGCACGCCGCCGCCGACCATGAAGAGGGCGGTGGTGCCGGCCGCGAGTTTGATCTCGGTCAGCTCACGGAAGTCGCCGCCGCTGTCGATGGTGACGTACGGCTTGCCGGCTTTGCGGCGCTCGACTTGGTGCTTCACGATGCCGAAGCCGGCCGAGCAATCGGAGAACGCCGGCACGAAGATCGGCACGCCTTTTTCGTAAGCGCGCTGGATCAGGCTGTCCGTCTTCTTGGCGTTGCCGGCGGCGAGCCACTTGCCGATCTCGTAGATGAACTCGCGCGACGTGTACGGGCGCGGCTCGAGCTGTTCGCAGATGGCGAAGATCGTATGATCGACGTGCTGCAGCTCTTCTTCATCGATGTAGGTGTCGTAGATGCGGTCGATGTAGAGCGAGCGCAGCGTATTGTCGTCCGGGATTTCCTTGGCTTGGTAGTGCTTGAAGCCGAGGGCCTCGAGGAAATCCATGTCGATGATCGAGGCGCCGGTGGCGACGATGGCGTCGGCCATGTTGTAGGTGACCATGTCGCGCCACACGTGCAGGCAGCCACCCGCGCCGGTGGAGCCGGCCATGATCAGCCAGGTTGAGCACTTCTGATCTTCGAGCGCCATGTTGAGGATTTGCGCTGCGCGCGCGGTGTCGCGGCTGGTGAAGCTCATCTTGCCGTAGGCGTCGATGATCGGGCGCGCGTCGAACGTCGTGATGTCGATGTGCTCGACGACGTTGGCGAGCAGTTCCGCTTTGCGGTTCGAGTCGATTTTGGCGTCAGCCATGGGAGGTGCTCCGATGGGCGGCGTCAGCAACATACGGCCCCGCGGACGCTCCGCCGACACGAGACGCGGCGTCACATAGGGCATACGCAGCGGAATGCAAGGTCTTATGGACCGCCGGCGCGCGCTGGTGCTGGCCGGCGAGGGCGCCGGCGGTCCATAGTGTGCGTGAACGGAGGCAACGATGAGCGAACTTAAAGGGCGCGTGGCGCTGGTGACGGGTGGAGCGCGCGGGCTTGGCGCAGCGTCCGCGAAGGCGCTGGCGGCGAAGGGCGCGAAAGTGGTTGTCAGCGATGTTGGCGACGGCAGCGAGACCGCAGCGAAGATCGATGGCGCTTATGTGAAGCACGACGTGACCAGCGAAGATGAATGGATCGCGGCCGTGAAGTTCGCGAAGGATACGTTCGGCGGGCTCGACATTCTGGTGAACAATGCCGGCGTGTTCTGGATAAAGCCGCTGGCGATGGAGACGCTGGAGGGGTTCCGGAAGATGCAGGCGATCAATGTCGAGGGCGTGTTTCTCGGGCTGAAGCACTGCATCCCGGTGATCGCCGAGCGCGCGCAGCAATGGGATGGCGGCGGCGCGGTGGTGAACCTTTCGTCGGTCGCGGGCATTGTCGGCGGGCCGAACATTATCGCCTACAATGCCTCGAAGGGGGCGGTGCGGTTGATGACAAAATCCGCCGCGCTTGAATTTGCGCCAGCGAAAGTGCGGGTGAACTCTGTGCACCCGGGCATCATCGATACACCGATGATGGCCGAGGCGGCGAAGGTGATCGAAGCGACCACCGGCCAGGGCTCCAATTCAACGCGCGAGCAATTCGCTTCGCGTCACCCGCTGGGGCGGATGGGGCGCGATGTCGATGTGGCGAACGCGGTGGCGTTTCTGGCGTCGGATGCGGCTGCGTTCGTTACAGGCAGCGAGCTTGTGGTCGATGGCGGAATGACGGCGATCTAATCCGCAGCGCCGGCACTCCGTGGATTAAGCTTGCTTCGGTTTGCGAGGCGCGCGCTTGCGCTTCGGCATAGCGAGGACCTTTGCCGTCGCTTCGCCGTACATGCTGGGCCACGGCGCGTCTTTCGCCTCGATCGTCACGGTTTCGCCGAAGCCGTTGAAGCGCGTGCCCATCGCGGTGCCGTAGGCGCCGAGTGAGCCGATCTCGATGAGATCGCCTTCTTGAATGTCGGCCGGCAGCATGAACGGGCCTGCGGCGGCGTCCATGCTATCGCAGGTCGGGCCGTAGAGGCGGAACGGCGCGAGTTTGGCGCGCGAGGGTTGCTCACGCAGCAGCTTCGCCGGAAACGCCCAGTTCAGGTGCGTCGCGTCGAAGAGCGTGCCGAAGGCGCCGTCGTTCAGATACAGCGCATCGCCCTTGCGGAGCTCGACGCGCGTGACCGTCGAGCCGGCTTCCGCGACGAACGCGCGGCCGGGCTCAGCCCAGAGCTTGGCGTTCTGAGCGACGAACATGTCTTCGAAGCCGGTTTTGATCGCGTTGACGTACTCGATCATCGGCGGCGGCGTCATGCCCGGATAGATCGCCGGGAAACCGCCGCCGACATCGACGATATCGACAAGCACGCCAGCCTCGACGATGGCGCGGTTCACGCCGTCCATTGCCGTGCGATACGCGTCGGTGCGCATGCACTGGCTGCCGACATGGAACGAGACGCCCAGCATCTCTTCCGAGGCCTGGCGCGTCTTGCGCAGCAGCGCCGGTGCTTCTTCGGCGGTGACGCCGAACTTACGGGTGAGCGGATAGGCGGCGCCATCGCCCGAGACGGCGAAGCGGACGACGAGCGTCAGATCCTTCGCAAAGCCGGTCTCGGCCAGGATCTTGTTGAGTTCGTCTTCGCTATCGAGCGCAAACGTCTTCACGCCGAAATCGTGGAAGGCGCGGCCGATGGCGCGGCGGCTCTTCACCGGGTGCATGA
>JADLHI010000363.1 GCA_020848895.1 Hyphomonadaceae bacterium | reverse complement strand
GTGGCGTGGAATCCCTCGTTCCCGCTGGGCGAGGACGGCTCACTTCGCCTGCCGGATTAGGCGGCGCGACCTGAGGGGCTGGGTGACTGGCAGGTAAGCTGGCTTGCGCCCCCTGCGGCGGTTGGCGTTCGCAGGTGCACTACAATATACCAAGCCAAACACCGATTTGGCTTGAGATCAGATGCCCAGCGTCAACGACATTCGTAAGCAGTTTTTGGACTTCTTCCACGCGCGCGGCCACGAATTGCCGGGTTCGTCCTCGCTCGTGCCGCCGGACGACCCGACCTTGCTCTTCACCAATGCCGGCATGGTGCAGTTCAAGAACTACTTCACCGGCGCTGCGAAGCCCCCGTACCCGCGCGCGGCGACGAGCCAAAAGTGCGTCCGCGCCGGCGGCAAGCACAACGACTTGGACAATGTCGGCTACACCGCCCGCCACCTCACGTTCTTCGAGATGCTCGGGAATTTCTCGTTCGGCGACTATTTCAAGGAAGGCGCGATCGACGCCGCCTGGTCGCTGATCACCAAGGACCTTGGGCTGGCGAAAGATAAGCTGCTCGTCACCATCTATCACGATGACGACGAAGCGGCCGTGCTTTGGAGGAAAATCGCGGGTTTTAGCGACGACAAAATCATCCGTATCGCAACCGCCGACAATTTCTGGTCGATGGGCGACACAGGTCCGTGCGGCCCGTGCTCTGAAATCTTCATCGACCGCGGGGACCACATCTTCGGCGGCCCGCCAGGCTCCAAGGACGAGGATGGCGATCGCTTCCTTGAGTTCTGGAATCTCGTGTTCATGCAATACGAGCAGTTCAACGATGGGCGCCCGCGCGAGAAATTGCCGAAGCCGTCGATCGATACCGGCATGGGTTTGGAACGCATTGCCTGCGTGATGCAGGGCGTCGATTCTGTGTTCGAGACCGATCTGTTCAAGACGTTGATCGCGGCGTCGTGCGAGTTGACGAAGACCAAAGCCGAAGGCGACGCCGCGCCGAGCCACAATGTGATTGCCGATCACTTGCGCTCATCGTGCTTCTTGATCGCCGATGGCGTCTCGCCGTCGAACGAAGGCCGCGGCTACGTGTTGCGCCGGATCATGCGCCGCGCCATGCGCCATGCCCACATTTTGGGCGCGAAAGAGCCGCTGATGCACCGCTTGGCGCCGACCCTGATCGCGGAGATGGGCGATGCCTATCCCGAACTGAAGCGCGCGCAGCCCGTCATCGAAGCGCAGCTGCGCGAAGAAGAAGAACGCTTCCGCCGCACGCTGGCGAACGGCCTGCGTTTGCTTGAAGATGAACTCGCCGGCTTGAAGCAGGGGCAGAAGCTCTCCGGCCGCACGGCGTTCAAGCTCTACGACACGTTCGGATTTCCGCTCGATCTGACGCAAGATATTTTGCGCGGCCGTTCGCTCGAAGTGGACGTCGCAGAGTACGACACCGCGATGCAGGAGCAGCGGGATCAGGGCGCGGCGAGTTGGAAAGGCGCGGACGGCGCCGACAATCCGGCGGTCTGGCTTTCGATTCTAGAGCGCACCAAGGGCAACGCGTTTCTGGGCTACGGCGCGGAGACTGGCGATGGCGCGGTGACGGCGATCGTCTCCGCCGGCGCCGAGCAGCGCGAGTTGCGCGAAGGCGCGGCCGGGGCGCTCGTGTTCGATCGCACGCCGTTCTACGCCGAGAGCGGTGGCCAAGCGGGCGACCATGGCGTGATCAGATTCGCCAGCGGCGCCGAGTTCGTCGTCGAAGACACGCAAAAGCATGCCGGTGCGCTGCACGCGCATGTCGGCCGCCTGGTGAAGGGCGCGATCAAAGTTGGCGACAAGGCCAAGCTTGAGATCGATCACGAACGGCGCGCAAAGATCCGCTCGAACCATTCGGCCACGCACTTGCTGCACGCAGCGTTGCGCAACACGCTTGGCCCGCACGTGACTCAAAAGGGTTCGCTGGTTGAGGCCGATTATTTTCGCTTCGACTTCAGTTATGGCCAAGCGCTCACCGCTGACGAGATCGGCCGCGTCGAAGACGAAGTGAACGCGGTTATTCGCCAGAACGCGGAAGGCGTGATCAAGGAAATGGCGCCGGCGAAAGCGATCGAAGAGGGCGCGCTGGCGCTGTTCGGCGAAAAGTACGGCGACACTGTGCGCGTGCTGCGCCTCGGCGATGCGCTGGCGCATAACGGCAAAGCGTACTCGGTCGAGCTTTGCGGCGGCACGCACGTGAAGCGCACCGGCGACATAGCGGTGTTCGCGATTCTGAGCGAAGGCGGTGTCGCGGCCGGCATTCGCCGTATCGAGGCGGCGACAGGCGCCGCGGCGCTGGCGCACTTGAAAGCGCAGGCGGCGCTGGCGAAAGCGATTGCGTCGAACATCAAGGCGCCGCTCTCAGAGGTGACGGAGCGCGTGTCGCAGCTTGCGGACGATCGCCGCAAGCTTGAACGCGAATTGTCCGATACGAAGAAGAAGCTCGCGCTCGCCGGCAATGGCGGCGGCGCGGCGCCGGCCGGGCCAGAGAGCATCGGCGGCGTTTCGGTGCTCGCGCGCGTGCTCGATGGCGTGCCGGCGAAGGAGCTGCGCGGCTTGGTCGATGAAGGCAAGAAGTCGATCGGCTCCGGCGTCATCGCCTATATCGGCGTGGAAGACGGCAAGGCCGCGCTCGCTGTTGGCGTGACGGACGATCTCAAAGGCAAAGTCAGCGCCGTCGATCTGGTGAAGGCGGGCGTTGCGGCTGTTGGCGGCCAAGGCGGCGGCGGGCGGCCAGACATGGCGCAAGGCGGCGGGCCGAACGGCGGCGAAGCCGCGAAAGCGCTGGAAGCGATCCGCACCGCGCTGCAAGGCGTGCTGGCGGCGTGAGCGAGATTGCGTATCGCGATGCGAGCGCGGCTGACGCATCAGCGTTGGCGGCGTTCGCGGAAGCAACGTTCACCGAGACGTTTGGACATTTGTATCCGCCGGAAGATTTGGCGGCGTATGTCGAGGCAAAGTATCGCGCGCCGGTGATCGGCGCCGAGATCGCCGATCCGGCGACGCGATATGTGCTGGCGCTACGCGATGGCGCGATCGTTGGCTATTCGAAGCTCGGCGCCGTCGACATGGATGTCGACGCGACCGACGCATTGGAATTGCACCGGCTCTATGTCGATGCGTCGGTGAAAGGCGCGGGCGTTGCGAAGGCGCTGATGGACGATGGTCTCGCTTGGGCGCGCGGCAAGGGCGCGCGCGTGATGTATCTCAGCGTCTGGGAAAACAACGAGCGCGCGCAAGCGTTCTACAAACGCTACGGCTTCGAGCACGTGAAGGAACACAAGTTCATGGTTGGGCGCGTGGCGGATCGCGACTTCATTTGGCGGTTGGCGCTCTAACCACTTCGTCGCTCCGGAGCCTCGCATCGCGATGAACCCGGAATCGAGAGGCTAATAATCTCGCTGGTGACTCCTGGATTCCGGATCGCGCACACGCGCGTCCGGAATGACGATGAGGTGTGCTGCGTGAAGTGCGTAGGACGTCAATTCGGGCGAGTAACGTCTCGGAAACCAAATCAGTCGCTTTTGGACGACTCGATTCGGTTGTGGGGACGCCCGGATGACACAGAACGACGCGCTGGCCGCTTTTCTTGGGCCAGAGCTTTTTGAGCGGCTCGATTGGGGCCGACTCTCGCACGCACAACGTGACGCGATTCTCTCGGTGTTCCGAGTCGGATTAGGCGCCGGGGTGCAATCAGGCGCCGTATCGACGATCGACGCGGTGTTGGCGCGGGGCAGAGTGCTGATCTGCGAGGATGGCTCGCAATGGCAGGCGCGTGAACGCGACGATGCTGACCTGATTGAAGATTGGGGCGCGGGCTCGCTCGTCGCGATCCACCACCACATGATTTACAAGCTCGATCCTTACCAAGCGGCAGAGGTTGAGTTGCTGCGCCTTTAGGCGGCAATCGGAATCCGGCAGTCGGCAATCAGGATGTTGCGATATCGGAATGGAAGCGTGTTAGCTTGCCGACTGCCGACTGCCGAGGAGCGCCCATGTCCAGCTACGAAACCATCAAACTTGAAATCGCCGATGGCGTGGCGACGATGACGCTCAACCGGCCCGACCGGATGAATGCGTTCACCGACCAGATGGTGCGCGACATGATCGCGGCGTTTGACGAGACCGACGCGAATGATGACGTGCGCGCAGTGATCGTGACCGGCGAGGGCCGCGCGTTCTGTGCGGGCGCGGATTTGGGCTCGGGCGGCGCGACGTTCGACTACGAGAAGCGACTTGCGGCGCGCGACGGCGGCGCGACCAAGTTCGATCCCGATCGCGCGCGCGATGGCGGCGGGCAGGTCGGCATCCGCATCTATGAGAGCTTGAAGCCGGTGATCGCGGCGATCAATGGCGCGGCGGTTGGCGTCGGCGCGACGATGACCTTGCCGATGGATATTCGCCTGGCTGTGCCGGGTGCGAAGATGGGCTTTGTATTCGCGCGGCGCGGGATCGTGCCGGAGACATTGTCTTCGTATTTCTTGCCACGGCTGGTTGGCGTTTCGACGGCGCTTGAGTGGACGCTGACCGGGCGGGTGTTCACAAGCGAAGAGGCGAAGGAGCGCGGCCTCGTGCGCTCGCTGCATGCGCCGGAAGACCTGTTGCCGGCGGCGCGGGCGTTGGCGCGCGAGATTGCGGACAACACTGCGCCGGTTTCGGTGACGCTGACGCGGCGGATGTTGCTCGACATGCTGGACGCTGGTCATCCGATGGAGGCGCATCGGTTGGAGAGCCGCTTGATGGTCTCGCGCGGGCAGGCGGGCGATGCGAAGGAAGGCGTAACCTCGTTTCTGGAGAAGCGTGCGCCCGTTTATCCCGACAAAGTGTCGAAGGATCTGCCGCAACCGTTTCCGTGGCGGCCGACGCCTCCATTTCGGGAAATTTGATCTCGATCAAAATCGATCCAGGTTCGCGGGCGGACGGTTCCGGTGGAGGACACGACGATGCCTGCAATTGGGAACGTGAGTGTGGACGCGACGGCGCTCATGGCGTTGGGATTTCTTGTTGCGGTGTTGGCGACCAGCATGGGCTTGTTCGTGTGGCTCATGCGCCAAGGCGGCAAACGCCCTCGCCGCGACGCTTAACGGCGATATTGTATGAAGCCGCGGTGGCGCGCGACTTTGTCGTAGAGGGCGCGTGCGGTCGTGTTGGTTTCGTGGGTGAGCCAATAAACGCGCTCGCAGCCGCGCCGGTCGGCTAATGCATAAACGGCTTCGATGAGCGCGCGGGCGACGCCGCGGTTGCGCGCGGCGGGCGCGACGAAGAGGTCTTCGAGATAGCAGAAATCGCCGATGGCCCAGGTGCCGCGATGGAAGACGATGTTGGTGAAGCCGATGAGGCTGCCGTCTTCGTCTTCGGCGACGAGACAGAGCATGGGCTCGGCGGGATCGTGGAAGCGTGACCAGGTTGTATCGGTGACGGCTGGCGCGAGTGTGGATTCGTAAAAGGCGAGATAGCCGGCCCAGAGCGGCGCCCATGAGACGCGATCTGTTTCACGCGCTGTTCGAATTGAGAAAGTCATTTGTGATCTCTCTCGTCATTGCGGCGCGACCAAGGGCCGAAGCCGGAAGCCATGGGCAAACGCCGCGCTTGATCTCCTGGGTTCCGGGTTCTCGCTTCGCGATCTCCGGAATGACGAGGTTGGATGATCATTTGCGAGTCTCGATTGATGCTTCGGCTTCGCGCTCGACGGCTTCTTCTGCGCCGAGGTCGTCGCGCGTCATGAAGAACGTGCCGGACCAGGCGCTGCTTACGATCCAGCGGCCCTCGATCCGCGAGAGGTTGGCGTCGACTGAGCCTTCATAGCGGATCGAGTGGCGCGCGCCTTCCTCGCCGTGATTGTAGAATTTCGTAAACCTCACCGCGCTGCCTTCGCGGTAGCCATCGATCTCGCCGTGCAGGACGCTATCGGTCGTGTTCAAGAATTCGTTCGGTTCCTGCGTAGCGCCGACAAAGGCGCCCGCGGTTTCTTCGATCTGAGCGTTGAAGACGGTTTCATGGCCGCCGTTGGGATAACGATAAGCGCCGCTCCAGCTGCCAGTCAGCGAGGAGCGGCGCTTACTCATGTCATCACGCCTTGCCCATGGCGCGATCGACGTTGTCGGCGATGGCGTCGAGGAAGCCTTCGGTGGTGAGCCAAGTTTGGTTGTCGCCCACGAGCACGGCGAGGTCCTTGGTCATCTTGCCGGATTCGACCGTGTCGACGGTGATTTTTTCCAAGAGGTGTGCGTAGTCGATGAGCTTTTGATTGTTATCGAGCTTGCCGCGATGGGCGAGGCCGCGCGTCCAGGCGAAGATCGAGGCGACGGAATTGGTCGAGGTCGGCTCGCCGCGCTGGTGTTGGCGATAGTGGCGCGTGACGGTGCCGTGCGCGGCTTCCGCTTCCATGGTCTTGCCGTCCGGCGTGATCAGCACCGAGGTCATAAGGCCGAGTGAGCCGAAGCCCTGCGCGACGGTGTCCGACTGCACGTCGCCGTCATAGTTTTTGCAGGCCCAGACATAACCGCCGGACCACTTGAGGGCCGAGGCGACCATGTCGTCGATCAGGCGGTGTTCGTAAGTGAGCTTGCGTTTGCCGAACTCGGCTTTGAATTCGGCGTCGAAAATCTCTTGGAAGATATCCTTGAAGCGGCCGTCATAGGCTTTGAGGATCGTGTTCTTGGTCGAGAGATAAACAGGCCAGTTCTTCATCAGGCCGTAATTGAAGGAGGCACGGGCGAAATCCTTGATGCTCTCATCGAGGTTGTACATCGCCATGGTGACGCCCGAGCCTGGCGCCTTGAACACTTCCTTCTCGATCACCGTGCCGTCGTCGCCGGCGAACTTGATGGTGAGCGTGCCCTTGCCTGGGAAACGGAAATCCGTTGCGCGGTATTGGTCGCCGAAGGCGTGACGGCCGACGACGATCGGTTGCGTCCAGCCCGGCACCAAGCGCGGCACGTTCTTGCAGATGATCGGCTCACGGAAGATGACGCCGCCGAGGATGTTGCGGATCGTGCCGTTGGGCGACTTCCACATTTCCTTCAGATTGAATTCCTTCACCCGCGCTTCATCCGGGGTGATCGTCGCGCACTTTACGGCAACGCCATATTGCTTGGTCGCGTTGGCGGCATCGATGGTGATTTGATCGTTCGTCGCGTCGCGCGATTGGACGCTGAGGTCGTAATATTTGATGTCGATGTCGAGATACGGATAGATTAGGCGTTCTTTGATCGCTGCCCAGATGATCCGGGTCATCTCATCGCCGTCCATATCGACGACCGGATTGTCCACTTTGATCTTCGCCATCGCCATTACCTCTCGCGTCGGGGATTTGCGCGGGTGGTAGCAGACGGGCGGCGCCGCGCAAACTGCGGCGGGACGCCCCTTATTTGCGAGCCTGTGAGATGGCGTCGAGTTCGGCTGCGCTCAGAATTTCGTATTCATCCGCGGGCGTGACGGCGGCGTCGAGCGGGATGCCGGTTTGGCGCGCCGGCTCGCGGCGGCGGGCGACCGGCCTGGGTTGAGCAAGCTCGGCGGCGACCTCGGCCTCGATGCCGTTGGGCGGCGCCGGCGCAGGGGCGGCGGTGACGGACGACGCCGCGCCAGATTGAGCGGGGCGCGAAGGGGCGCTGAGTTCGGGGGCGAGCGAGCTTGCAACGATGATGGCGATGATGACGACGCCGAGCAGCAGAACATGGCGCGTGGTCCATGACCACGCGTTAGCGCGCTTGCGGCGCGGCTCCGTATGCTGAATGACGTGTGCGCCCATGTCCCGTAACGGCCCCGAGCAATGACACGCGCACGAAACATGCCGCCTCCAATCGAGGACGTGTGGCCGGCCGTTTGTCTCGTGCGTCCCCAGATGGGGGAAAATATCGGCGCGGTGGCGCGGGTTTTGTTGAATTTTGGCTTGGTTTCGCTGCGCCTCGTCGCGCCGCGCGATCGCTGGCCAAACCCGAAAGCCGAGGTCGTCGCGGTTGGCGCCGACCATGTGCTGACGGCGGCGAAGGTCGAGTGGAAGCTTGAGGACGCGCTGGCTGACGCGACATTGGTCGTCGCCGCCACGGCGCGGCCACGTGGGTTGGAGAAGCCGGTATGGGGACCGCGCGAGACGGCGACGAAGTTGCGCGCCGCGATCGCCGCGGGCGAGCGGCCGGTGGTGATGTTCGGGCCTGAGGCCTCGGGAATGGAGACCGACGAGATCGCCCGCGCCGATGCGATCATGACGCTGCCGGTCAATCCGGGGTTCGCGTCGCTCAATTTGGCGAACGCAGTTGCGGTGTTTGCCTATGCCTTCGCCGAGGTGCGCCAGGAGACGAGCGCGCCGTCCTGGTTCAAGTCGGACAACCCGCCGGCGACCCAAGAGGAGCTTGAGGGGCTATTCCAGCACCTTGAGCAAGAGCTTGAACATGGGCGGTTTTATCATCCTATGGACAAGGCGCCGCTGATGAAGCGCAACCTCCGCGCGATGTTCTTGCGGGCGCGGCTGACGCAACAAGAAGTGCAGACCCTGCGCGGGGTCATCAAAGCCCTCACCATCGGGCGCGGCGGGCGCAAGAAGGATGACGTCTAGGAAATGACTTTACCCGCGCTAGGGGAATTGCTTATCCACAGGGTGGGGGAACTTGGGAGCGCATGCTCAACACCAAGCGTCGAGCACCTGACCGGAAAGCCGAGCCACGCGCGCAGTCGCGTGAGCTGGCGCCGTGGGGCGGCGAAGAAGTCGATGTCGATCGTTTCTATGCCGAGAGCTGGATCGATCTTCTCAATCGCCAACGTTGGCTGTCGAAGAAGCTGAAGCTTGAGACCGCGCCGTGGCAGGTCGATCAGAACGCCGGCATCATCACGTTCGAGCGCAAGGACGGGGCGCTGGTGACAGCGCCGGTGCAGATCATTGGCGCTTGGAATCCGCGCACGCATATTTTCCGCTGGGCTTGGGATCATCCCATGGTGGTGCAGCGTCTGCGCAATGACGCCGAGCGAACACGCTGGTTTGGTCACAAGCACGGGATCGAAGAGCTGACCGAGAAGTCGCTCAAGATGGACGAGAAGGAGGCGTGGCAAATGACTGCGCTGGCGATGAAAGTGAACGGCTCGCACGGCGTCTATCGCGCGCCAACCGAAGGGCCGGTGATCTTCATGACGCTTGGTCAGCCGAAGGTGCGGAAATAGCGCTATGGACCGCCGGCGTCTCGCCGGCATGCGCCTGCGCTGGCCGGCGAGACGCCAACGGTCCATATTGCGCGCGCGAGCGGCGAGCTTCAATCCGAAGGCGATGTTCGCCGGCGCTCACTGACTCCCTCTTCTTAACCAGGAGAGGGGAGGCTAATCTTCAACCAGCGCGCCGACCATTTCGTGGCCTTCGCCGCCTAGGATTTCGAGTTGGGTGATCGTGCCTGGCGCGATCTCGTCGTCGCTGTCGACGTAGGTGACGCCGTCGATTTCGGGGGCGTCGGCTTTGGTGCGGAAGGCGTAGGCTTCGGAATCTTCGTCCCAGCCGTCGCAGATGGCGTCGACGGTTTTGCCGATCATGGATTGGAGGCGCTGGTGGGCGAGCGCGGTTTGCACTTCCATGAAGCGATCGTAGCGCTCGTCGACGTCGTCTTGATCGACGTGATCGGGCAGATCGCGTGAGGGGGCGCCGTCGACGTTTTCGTATTTGAAGACGCAGGCGCGGTCGATTTCGGCTTCTTCGATGAAATCGAGCAGCGTTTCGAAATCGTCCTCGGTTTCGCCCGGGAAGCCGACAATGAAGCTCGAGCGGATGGTGAGGTCTGGGCAGATTTTGCGCCACGTCTTGATGCGATCGAGGACTTTATCCTGGTTCGCGGGGCGGCGCATGGCTTTGAGCACACTCGGCGAGGCGTGCTGGAAGGGGATATCGAGGTAGGGCAGCACTTTGCCTTCGGCCATCAGGCCGACGACTTCATCGACGTGCGGATACGGGTAGACGTAGTGGAGGCGCACCCAGGCGCCGAGGTCACCGAGCTCTTTGCAGAGATCGTAGAACTTGGCGCGGACCATGCGGTCCTTCCATTTGCTCTCGGCGTATTTGACGTCGACGCCGTAGGCGCTGGTGTCTTGGCTGATGACGAGCAGTTCTTTCACGCCGGCCTTCACCAGCGACTCTGCTTCTTTCAGCACGGCGTTAGCCGGGCGCGAGACGAGATCGCCGCGAATGCTTGGGATGATGCAGAAGGTGCAGCGATTGTTGCAGCCTTCGGAGATTTTCAAATAGGCGTAGTGGCGCGGCGTGAGGCGGAAGCCGCCTTCCGGCACCAGATCGATTTTGGGATCGTGCACTTGCGGCAGGTGCGTGTGCACGGCGCCGACGACTGCCTCGTACTGATGCGGGCCGGTGACTTCGAGCACCTTTGGGTGCGTGTCGCGGATGAGCGACTCTTCTTTGCCGAGGCAACCGGTGACGATGACCTTGCCGTTCTCGGCGATGGCTTCGCCGATGGCGTCGAGGCTTTCGGCTTTGGCGCTATCGAGGAAGCCGCAGGTGTTCACGACGACGAGGTCGGCGCCTTCGTACGACGCAGATAGGCTGTACCCCTCAGAGCGAAGCCGCGTGATGATGCGCTCGCTGTCGACGAGGGCTTTGGGGCAGCCGAGCGAAACGACGCCGATGGTTGGGGCTTTTGCGGACATTGAGGGCGCGCTCATAGCGGAAGATGGCGCGTTTCCCAAGCCGCTCGTACTCCCTCTCCCTCGCTTGGAAGGGAGAGGGTTGGGGTGAGGGTGGGGCGCTGGTGTCACTGAGTTGGAGCGCGCCGCTTCAAACGGCTGAGCCGGCCCTCAACCTGCCCTCTCCCCTCTCGGGGAGAGGGTTCGCAGCGCGCTTGTGCGTACGATGGACATGCCCCTAGATGTTCGCGGGGGAGATGGAATGCGTTTCTTTCGTCAGATCGGCGATCTCAACGGCTGGAAGCGGTTTGGCTTCGAAGTCGCGATCATCGTCATTGGATTGGGCATCACGCTGATCGCCCAAGATCTGATCTCGAACGCCAACCGCGCCCGCGCCACGCGCGAGGCCATCGACGCGGTCGAGGTCGATTTGGTCCAGCTTTACCTGCATTCAAGCGAACGTCTCGCCGTCGAGCCTTGCAGACGCGAGCAGGTCCGTGCGCTTGCCGATCGGATTGAGCGCTCCAACGGCTATTGGACCGCGGAAATCCCCGAGAGCATCAACCGGAACGCCGACACACTGGTGCTGCCGCGCGTCCTGCGCTCACCGCGCCGGCCCTGGTCCGACGCGACGTGGCGCGCGCTTCTCGCCAGCGACGCCGCGATCGACATGGACCGGCAACGCTTCATCCAAATAAGCGCGGCCTTCTCATCAGCGCAGAGCTTTCGAGAACGGCAGGACGCGGCGTTCGATCTCGCGGGTGAGCTCTCGCATCTGGCGATATCGGGCCCGTTTGACGCGGCGCAACGGCGTGAGGCGTACGCGACGCTAAGCCGGCTCGCCTCGATGGAAGGGATCATGACGATCCACGCACAACAAGCGCGGGACGCCATCATGGCGCTTGATTTTCAGAATGAGCAGCGTTTTGTTCGCTTCACATCGGCAACACAACAAGGGGACGTCGCCGACTTTATCGCCAACACAGTCGCAACCTATGGCACGTGCGTGGACACAACGCAGTTCCAGCCTTTCATCGACGATCTGAACGCCACGACCGGCATGAACGTCACGCTGCCGCCACAGAGCGCCGCGCCATGATCCTTCGCCGGGTGATGGAGCATCTGCGCAAGCAGGAATGGACCGCGATCGGGATCGACTTTGTGATCGTGGTGCTCGGTGTGTTCGTGGGTATCCAGGTTTCCAATTGGAACGAAGGGCGACTCGAACGGCTGCAGG
>JADLHI010000362.1 GCA_020848895.1 Hyphomonadaceae bacterium | reverse complement strand
TGGGGCTTGGCGCCGGATGCGCTGGTGATCGGCAAGGCGATCGCGGGCGGGTTTCCGGCGGCGGTGTGGGGCGTGAGTGCGGAGTTGGCAGAGAAGATTCAGACTTATCGGACCGCCGGCTTCCAGCCGGCAAACACCGGCGATGGCCGGCAGGATGCCGGCGGTCCAAAGCTGGGCCGCTCCGGCATCGGCACGACGCTGGCCGGCAACGCGATGGGGATCGCGGCGATCGGGGCGACGTTGCGCGAGGTGGCGACGCCGGCCGCGTATGACGTCATGCTCAAGGGCGCGGATGAATTGGTCGCGAAGCTGCGTAGCGTGATCGCGAAGCGGGCGTTGCCTTGGTGCGTGGTGCATGTGGGGGCGCGGGCGGAGATTGTGTTTGCGCCAGAGCCGCCGAAGGACGCGGCGGCGATGCGGCCAGCGCTGGCGCAGAGCGAGCTGAACCACGCGCTGCATCTTTACCTGATCAATCGCGGCGTGCTGATCGCGCCGTTCCACATGATGATGCTGGTTTGCCCCGCCACGACCACGCAACAGATTGACCGGCTGGTCGCGGCAGTCGATAGCTTTGCCGAAGAGTTGAACGCCGTTTAATATGGACCGCCGGCGCCTCGCCGGCATGCGTCTGTTCGGTTGCAAATAGGGTTGCCGGCGGGGGCGCCGGCGGTCCATAGGGCAGAGCATGACCATCGCCGATCCGAAGGAAGTCAAAGCCTTCCTCGACAAGCATCCTGAGATTCAGTTTTTCGAGATCGTCTTCACCAACATGGCCGGCGTGCCGCGTGGGAAGCGTCTCCGGCGCCATGAGATCGAGGCGGTGTACGCGAACGGGCGGTTCCTGCCTGGCTCGATCCTGGTGAACGACATCACGGGCCAAGACGTCGAGGCGACGGGGCTGGTCTGGGAAGATGGCGACGCCGATCGCGTGGCGCGGCCGATCGCAGGGCGGATCACGCCGGCGCCGTGGCTGGGCGCGGACGTCGCGCAAGTGCCGGTGACGATGTACGAACTCGACGGCAAGCCACACGATCTCGATCCGCGGCATGTGCTGCAGCGTGTGATCGACCGGTTTGCTGCCGATGGGCTGGTGCCGGTCGTGGCGTGCGAGCTGGAATATTATCTGGTCGATGCGCGGCGCACAGCGTCGGGCAAGATTCAATTGCCGCCGTCGCCGCTGACGGGCGATCGGGCGGCGCAGCATCAGGTCTATGGCTTGCGCGAAGTGGAGGAGGCCTCTGGTTTCCTGCGCGATCTGTGGGCGTCCGCCGATGCGATGGGCATTCCGCTCGAAGGCGCGATCAGCGAATACGCGCCGGGGCAATTGGAATTGACTCTGAAGCATCACGCGGATGCGCTGCGCGCGGCCGATGATGCCGTGCTCTATAAGCGTGCGGCCAAAGGCGTGGCGCTGCGCCATGGCTGCGAAGCGACGTTCATGGCCAAGCCGTTTGCCGACCTCGCCGGTTCGGGGATGCACTTGCACGTCAGCGTCAATGACAAGGCAGGCAAGAACATCTTCGCGTCGGACAAGCCCGAAGGTGAGCCGGTGCTGGCGCATGCGGTGGGCGGCATGAAGAAGCTGCTCGGCGACTCGATGGCGATCTATGCGCCGAACGCCAACTCGTACCGGCGCTTCAAGGCGAACTCATACGCGCCGGTGGCGCCGACGTGGGGCGTCAACAACCGCACCGTGTCCTTCCGGGTGCCGGCTGGCGCGCCGAACACCCGCCATATCGAACATCGCGTCGCCGGCGCCGACGCGCATCCAGCCTTGGCGCTCGCGGCGCTGCTTGCTGCGGTGCACTATGGCATAACGAATAAGGTCGACCCAGGCCCGGCCATTGTTGGGGACGGGTATGCGCAGGCCGAGGGCGGCGAGAAAATCCCGACCAATTGGTTTGCCGCGACAGACCGGTTCGCGGAATCCGCCATCCTAAAGGACTATCTGGGTGAGCGGTTCGTGCGGATGTATTCGATCGTCAAGCGGGTTGAGCAGGATCGTTTTCAGAGCATGATCCCGGATATTGATTACGATTGGTATTTGCGGGCTTGTTAGCGGATGCGCGCCAGCGCAGCATGAGACCTGAAGAACCGCCGGCGGCGGATGAACGAAAGGCGTGGGACCATGGCCAAGGGTAGATATCTCCGGGGCGCGTCGCGCCGTTCGCTGCTTCAATCATTCGGCGCGGCGGCGGTCGGGATCACATTCTCGAGCGGCCTCAGCGCATGCGGCGGCAGTGGCGGCGGCGGGCGCACGGTCAACGTCCACAACTGGGACACGTACATCGCTGACGATACGGCGGACAATTTCCGCCAGGCCACCGGCATCACCGTCAACTACACCAACTTCGCCAGCAACGACGAATTGTTCGCTCAATTCCGCGCCGGCAATCCCGGGTATGACGTGATCGTGCCGTCGAACGAGTACGTCACGCGCATGGCGCAGGCGCAGATGCTGCAGGAACTCGACAAGTCGCTGATCCCAAATATGTCGAACATTCTGCCGGAATTTCAGGACGCGCCGTTCGACGCGGGCCGCTTCTACTCTGTCCCTTACACTTGGCTCTGTATCGGCATTGCTTATCGGAAGAGCAAAATGCCGGCGAATTTCGTGCCGAATTCCTGGCGCTATCTGCTTGACTCACCGCAATTCAGCCAGCGCATCGCCGTGCTCGGCGAATCCGCGGACCTCATTCGTATCGCATCGCAGTACAAGCAATATCGTCCGGGGCACGTCGCTGAGCTGACCGGCATACCGGATGCGGTGCTTTCGCAGGTTGAGCAAATGCTCATCCGTCAGAAGCCGCACATCAAGCAATTCCACACCGACAACGGCCAGGACCTCTTGGTCTCAGGCGAAGTCGATGTTGTCATGGAGTATAATGGCGACATCGCGCAGGTGATGCGTGACAACGACGATATCGCCTGGGTGTTGCCGACCGAAGGCAGTATGGAAAATCAGGATTGCCTCTGCATTCCAGCCAACGCGCCGCATCTGGCTGAAGCGCACGCTTTCATAAATTACATTCTCGAACCGCAGCCGGGCGCCGATATTGCCGAATACATTCAGTTCGCCACGCCGAACAGCGCGGCGAAGGCGTTGATGCCGGACAATTATAAGAACAATTCGGTCATCTATCCGACGCCCGAAGAAATGGCGCGTCTGCGCTATGGGGCGTTCGAAGGCGACGAGGTTTCGCGCCGGTACGAAGAAATCTTCACGCGCATCAGCGCCGCGTAGAGGAGCGCATGGAGCAGACGTGGAAACAGGCGAGGGCGGCGTTCGCTGCGATCAGCGTGCCGCCGCTCGCTTGGCTGCTGCTGTTCTTCCTGATCCCGCTGGGGGTGATCTGGGCGTACACGTTCGGTGAAAACACCGGGCCGACGACGATCGATTTCACCGGCACGTTCGCGAACTATGCGCGAGCGCTGGAGCCGCTTTATCTCGGCATCTTCGTGAAAAGCGTGGTGGTCGCGGCGCTCACCACGCTGCTTTGCCTCATCGTGGGCTTTCCGGTCGCGCTGGCGATCGCGTTCGCGAGCCCGAAGGCGAAGGCGTGGCTGCTGTTGCTGATTATGCTGCCGTTCTGGACGAACTTGCTCATTCGCACGTTCGCCCTGATCGCGGTGTTGCGTGAGCAGGGCTACGTGAACTTTGCGCTCGAATGGCTTTGGAACAACGCCAGCGGGTTCATGACGCTGATCGGCTTGCAGCCCCTGGGCGAGTTCGAGCCGCTAACATTGCTCTACAACAATTTCGCCGTGGTCGTCGGCCTCGTCTATGTGCATCTGCCGTTCATGGTGCTGCCGCTTTATTCGGCGCTCGACCGCATGGATCGTTCGCTGATGGAGGCGAGCCTCGATCTCGGCGCCGGGCACCTGAAGACCATTTTCCTCGTCGTCGTGCCGCTGGCGGCGCCGGGCATCGCGTCGGGGATTTTGATCACGTTCATCCCGGCGCTGGGTTCGTACCTGACGCCCGATCTGCTCGGCGGCACCGACAGCCAGATGATCGCCAATGTCATCGAGCGCCAGTTCAAACGGGCCAACGACTGGCCGTTCGGCGCGGCGCTCTCCTTCTTGCTCATGTACCTGACCTTCATCGCGATTGCGTTGCAGGCTTTGGTGCAGCGGCGCAGCGACCGGAGAGCGTGATGGCCGATCAAGCGCTCATCAGCACGCCGTCGCCGGGTTTGTCCAAAAAGCCGGTCAAGGATAAGCCGGGGCCGCTGGAATATATGCGCCAGTGGCCGCTGCGCGTGATCGTCGGCGCGACGCTGCTGTTTCTCTATTTGCCGCTCATCACGCTGATGGTGTTCAGCTTCAACGATAGCCGCCGCAACATCGTCTGGCAGGGCTTCACCTTCAAATATTACGCAAAGGCGTTCAACAACGAGTCGTTGGCGCAGGCCTTTGTGAACTCGCTGACGATCGCGTTCCTGTGCACGGTGATCTCGGTGATCCTTGGCGCGCTGGCGGCGGTGATGCTGTGGCGTTTCAAGTTTCCGGGAAAGACGGTGGTCGAAGGATCGATGGCGCTGCCGATCGTGGTGCCGGAAATCTGCATGGGCGTTGCGATGCTGGTGTTCTTCGCCCGCGTGTTTCCGTGGCCGAGTGGGCTGCCATGGCCGCTGAACCTCGGCGCGATCACGATCGCCCACATCTCGTTCGCGTTTCCGTTCGTGGCGACCGTGGTGCGCGCGCGGCTGGCTTCGTTCAATCGAGAGCTGGAGGAGGCGGCCAAGGATTTGGGCGCCAGCGAGTGGCGAACGTTCTGGGATGTGCTGGTGCCGCACATGCAACCCGGTTTGATCGCCGGTGCGTTGCTGGCCTTCACTTTGTCGCTCGACGACTTCGTCATCACCTTCTTCACCGCGGGACCGGATACGGTCACATTCCCGGTGAAAGTCTATTCGATGCTGCGCTTCTCGGTGACGCCGGAAGTGAATGCGGCGTCGACCATCCTGATTGTCGTGACTGTGATCCTGACGGCTGTCGGTCTGCAGATGCAGAACAATGAGCCGAAGGACAAGAAAGCTTGATCCGATGACCGACGCTTCTGTCTCGAACGCCCCAGCCGCGAAGCCGGCGCCGCACTTGAAAGAGAACGCGATCATCTCGTTCCAAGGCGTGACCAAGCGCTTCGGCAAGATGGTGGCGGTCGATAACGTGAATCTGGATGTCCGCGAGGGCGAGTTCTTCGCGCTGCTTGGGCCCTCGGGTTGCGGCAAGACGACGTTGCTGCGGATGCTCGCCGGCTTTGAGACGCCGACAGAGGGCAAAATCCTGATCGACGGCAAGGACGTGGCAGACCTGCCGCCGAACAAGCGGCCGGTGAACATGGTGTTTCAAAGCTACGCTGTGTTTCCGCACATGAAGGTTTCGGACAATGTCGCGTACGGCCTCAAGATGGATGGCGTCGACGGCGGCGAGATTAAGAAGCGCGTCGATGAGGCGCTGGAGCTGGTGAAGCTCGGCGGTTTGGGCGATCGCATGCCGGATCAGCTGTCGGGCGGGCAGCGCCAGCGCGTGGCGCTGGCGCGGGCGCTGGTGAAGCGGCCGCGCGTGCTGCTGCTAGATGAGCCGCTTTCGGCGCTGGATGCGAAGCTGCGCGATCAGATGCGCTCTGAACTGACGAGCCTTCAAGAAAAGGTCGGCATCACTTTCATCATGGTGACGCACGACCAAGATGAAGCACTGGCTATCGCGACGCGCTGTGCCGTGATGAATCGTGGCGTGTTGGCGCAGGTGGCGACGCCGGGCGATCTTTATGAATTTCCCAACTCGCGCTTCGTCGCCGATTTCGTCGGCAGCGTGAACATGTTTGAGGGAACGCTGGCGGAAGACGAACCGGGCCACGCGCTCGTGCGCGCGCCGGAGCTGGCCTCGCCGGTCTATCTCGATCACGGCGTCACCGGCGCCAAAGGCTCCACGGTCTGGGTCGCGCTCCGGCCCGAGAAGATCGAGATGCACAAGCGCGCCGAAGGCTCGACGGCGATGAAGATGGAGGATGCGCCGCAGGGGACGAATGTCGTTTCAGGCGTTATCCGCGACATCGTCTATCTCGGCAGCGAGACCAATTACGAAGTGGAACTTGAGGGCGGGCGGCGCGTGAAGACCTTCCGGTCGAATTTGACGCGCTACGATCAGGAAGATTTTACCTGGGATGAGCCTGTATGGCTTGCCTGGCATGCCTGTTCGCCGGCGGTGCTCCTATCTTAGTGTCATGACCTTCCAAGCCCGTCCTGTTCTCGGCGTCATCGCTTGCAACCGCACTGTCGAGGCGCAATCGGCGCAAGCCGTGATGACACGCTATCTTGTGTCAGCGCTAAAGTATGCCGATGCCGCGGCGCTGCTGGTGCCGGCTCTGCCCGAGCTGATGCACGCGAAGGAGATCGCGCCGCGGCTCGATGGCATTCTGCTGACGGGCACGCCATCGAACCTCGATCCGAAGCGCTATGGGCAGATCATCGACGACGCGCCGGGGCCGTTCGATCCATCGCGCGACGAAATGACGGCGCATCTGATCGACGCCATGCTTGAACTCGGCAAACCGGTGTTCGGCATTTGCCGCGGCTTTCAGGAATTGAACGTGGCGTTCGGCGGCACGCTGCGCCGCGACATGGCGGACAATCCCGACCTCATTCCGCATCACGCGCCGAGCCAGAAGACTTTCGCGGAATATTTCGAGCACATCCATCCGGTGGAATTGGTCGAAGGCGGCGTGCTTGAGCGCGCCTACAAGACAGACTCGATCGATGTGGTGAGCGTGCACTATCAGGGCGTCGATAAGCTGGGCGCCGGGCTCACAGTCGAGGCGACGGCGCCGGACGGTGTCATCGAGGCGATTTCAGCGACCATAAACGGCGGCCAAGTTCTGGCGGTGCAATGGCACCCGGAATGGAAGGCGCATGAAAACCCGCAGAGCCAGACCTTCTTCAAACTTTTGGGCCGGGCTTTGCGTAGCGAGCCGCTGGCGAGCTAGCCGGCGCGCCACGAAACAAGATCAAACGAGGGAACGACGATGGCTGCGCGCAACTACGACATTCCGGAACTGCGGCGTCTGGACGTCGCGCACCACCTGCCGGCCCAGGCGAACTATGGCGAAATTCAAGCGCTTGGCGGCAGCCGCATCATCACGCGCGCCGAAGGCTCGACGATCTATGATGGCGAGGGCAATGCAATCCTCGATGGCATGGCCGGCCTCTGGTGCGTGAATGTCGGCTACGGGCGCGATGAATTGGTGCGCACGGCGGCCGAGCAGATGCAGGAGCTGCCCTTCTACAACACGTTCTTCAAGACAGCGACGCCGCCAGCCGTGATGCTGGCGACGAAGCTGGCGGAATTGCTCGGCGGCGATCTGCAGCACGTGTTCTTCAATTCGTCGGGATCGGAAGCGAACGACACCGTGATGCGTATGGTGCGTCATTATTGGAATGTGTCGGGCCAGCCGAAGCGGACGATCTTCATCAGCCGCCGCAATGCCTATCATGGTTCGACCATGGCGGGCGCGAGCCTTGGCGGCATGAAGGCGATGCATCCTATCGGCGGTTTGCCGATCCCGGGCGTCGAACACGTGGCGCAGCCTTACAAATTTGGCGAAGGCTTCGGCGAAGACGAAGACGCGTTTTACGCGCGCTGCGCGCAGGAGATCGAAGACCGCATCGTCGCGGTGGGGCCGGAGAATGTCGCGGCGTTCATCGGTGAGCCGGTGCAAGGCGCGGGCGGCGTGATCATCCCGACCAAAGCCTATTGGCAGCGCGTCGATGCGATCTGCAAGAAGTACGGCATCCTGCTCGTCGTTGATGAGGTGATCTGCGGCTTTGGGCGTCTGGGCGAATGGTTCGGCTTTCAGCACTTCGGCGTAAAACCCGATCTCGTGCCGATGGCGAAGGGGCTATCGTCTGGCTATTTGCCGATCTCCGCGGTCGGCGTGTCGCACAAAATCGTCGAGGTGCTGCGCGAGAAGGGCGGCGACTTTGTGCATGGCTATACGTATTCGGGCCACCCGGTTGCGGCGGCGGTGGCGCTGAAGAACCTGGAGATCATCGAACGCGAAGGCCTCGTGCAGCGCGTAAAGAGCGATATCGGGCCTTACTACGCGCAAGCGCTGAAGCGGCTGGAGGACGATCCGCTGGTCGGCGAAGTCCGTTCGCTGGGCCTGATTGGTGCGGTCGAGATCGTGTCGAAAAAAGGGACGAACGAGCGTTTCACAGGCAGTGAAGGCAAGGCCGGCCCGGTGGTGCGCGACGCCTGTATCAAGAACGGCCTGATGGTGCGCGCCATTCGCGACTCGATCGTGATGTGTCCGCCGCTGATCATCACGCGCGCGGAAGTGGATCGCATGATCGATATCATCGGACGTTCGCTGCGTGAGGCCGAACCGGCGCTGCGGGCGCTGAAGGCCGACGATTAGCGGCTCAACGCGGCGTGGTTGACGCTAGGTCGCGTTGGCCCAGCAAGCCCATGCCATCGGCGATATCGCTTGCAATGGCGGCGCGCAGAGCATCGGCGTCAAGCGCTTCGATGGCCTTGATAGCGGCTTCGTGGCTGACGTTAAGGTTCGTGTTGGAGACGCGGCCATAGAGCACGCGCATATACGGGCCGAACTGCAGCCACAGCGTCTCGATTAATTGGGTCAGCGTCTTTTGGGGCTGCGCGCGATAAAGCGCGAAGTGAAAGTCGTAATTGGCCTGCATGTAGGCTGCGGCGTCGCCAGTCTTGATCGCCTCTTCGAGCGCCGTGTTGATTTCACGAAGCTGGCGAACATCTTCCGGCTTCAAATGCGGCACGGCGAGAGCCGCAGCTTCCGGTTCGAGCAACAGGCGGCAGCGCAGGAGATCGTCAAAGCGCTCGCTTGTCATTTCTGGAACGCGAACGCGGCGCTTGGAGCGGATCGAAACCGCGCCTTCAGCCGATAAGCGCGAAAGGGCGTCCCGGACCGGCGTTTGGCTGACGCCGAGTTCGCCCGCGAGGCCGCGGGTAGAAAGTTCATGATCCGGCGAGATGAAGCCGGTGACGATGCGCTTGCGCAGTTCTGCGTAAACGCTTGCGTTCAGGCCCTCGTCCGGTCCCTTGAAATTCAAGATCATGGACGCGCTCTAACTGCAACACGCAGAGCGTGCACGCAAAAAGTGCACAAAACGCCTCTTACACGAAGAGGTGTGGCGTCTTGACTTGCCTTGGGGTGAGCCGGGATAGTGGTTCATCAGGTGACTTACGCGCTCCCGCAGCCTTCTAAAGAAGGCGAATGGGCGAGGTTTGCGAGCGGTTCGTAACGGGCCGCACGGTTTTTTCGCACCGCGCCCGTTTGAAAGAATTTCAGTTGCGGTTCTCGCGCGCCGTCTCGGCGCAACGCGTTGCTGCGTGCGCGAAAGCATGTGTGTGTCATGAGTTTTTCGAACTGGATCAAAGAACGCGGCATCGGCGAGATCGAGTGCCTCATTCCCGACCTCAATGGGGTTATTCGCGGGAAGGTCTTCCCCGCGCAGAAATTCCTGCAGAGCGAGCGCGATGGATCGCTGCGCATTCCTTCGAGCATCTATCTGCTTACTGTGACGGGCGAGTACGCCGACGAAGCGGACGAAGAAATTTCCATGCAGGACCCAGATGTCGTGCTGCGGCCGGACATCGATACGATCTGTGTGGCGCCTGGTTACAAGACGCCGACCGCGTTTGTCTTCGCCGATACTTACAACACCAATGGCGAACCTTACGACATCGCGCCGCGTTACGTGCTGCGGCGGGTGATGAAGCTTTACGATGAGGCGGGGCTTCGCCCCGTCGTGGCGCCGGAGCTGGAATTTTATCTGACGCAGGTGAACACCGATCCGGACTTGCCGTTGGCGCCTCCGGCGGGGCGGTCGGGGCGCTCGGAGACCTCGCCGCAACCGTACGGGCTGGAAGCCATCACCGAGTACGAGGATCTGATCGAGACGATCTACGAGCACGCGGAGGCGGCGTCGCTGCATCTGGACACGATGATCCACGAAAGCGGCACGGCGCAGCTTGAAATCAATTTCAACCATGGCGACCCGGTGCATGTTTCGGATCAGGTGCTGGTGTTCAAGCGCATCGTGCGCCAGGTGGCGTTGAAGCACGGCGTCTACGCGACGTTCATGGCCAAGCCGATGGAGAACCAGCCGGGCTCAGCGATGCATCTGCACGTTTCGCTGGTCGATGCGAAGAAGGGCGCCAATCTGTTCGGCGCCGACGACGGCGATGGCAACACCGAGATGTTCCGCCATTTCGTCGGCGGCTTGCAGAAATATCTGGGCGAAGTGACGCCGCTCTTTGCACCGAACGTGAATTCTTTCCGCCGCATGCGGCCGGACTTTTCGGCGCCGATCAATCTGCAATGGGGTTACGACAACCGCTCGTGCGGTTTGCGGGTGCCGATTTCGCAGCAAGCGAACCGCCGGATCGAGAACCGCTTGCCGGGCGCCGACGCTAATCCGTATCTCGCGATCGCGGCGGTGCTGGTGTGCGGCTACATCGGCATACGCGATAAGATCGCGCCGGCCGAGATGGTGCAGGGCAGCGCGTATAAGTGGGCGCGGACGCTGCCGCGCACGCTGCGCGAAGGCTTGGATCGCTTCCAGAAATGCGCGCCGGTGCGCGAGTTGCTGGGCGAGCATTTCTGCAACGCGTTCCAGCAGATCAAGGATCATGAGCTTGGCAATTTCGAGGGCGTGATCTCTTCGTGGGAGCGCGATCACCTGCTGCTCAAGGTCTAGAAGTGGGTTTCAATTCCGGCTTGGGGATGGAGCGGTCCTATTATGTGGCGACCGCGACTCCGTTTGCGCCGGCGCCTAGGCTGGAAGGCGAGGCGGCGGCGGATGTTATCATCGTTGGCGGCGGTTTCACGGGATTGCACGCGGCGCTGAGCGCGGCGGAGCTTGGCCTTTCTGTTGTGCTGCTGGAGGCGGGACGCATCGGCTGGGGCGCTTCGGGGCGCAATGGCGGGCAGCTGATTCCGGGGTGGCGCAAGGGCGCGGCCGATCTGGTGAAGCTCTATGGCGCCGAACAAGCGCGCCTTATCTTCGATCTTTCCTTGCGCGCGCGCGAGATGGTGCTGGCGCACGCGCAATTGCACGACATTCGCTGCGACTTGACCTTGAGAGGTCACCTGCTCGCTGCTGCGAAACCAGACGATCTTAGTGCATTGCGCGAGGAAGTTGAGACGCTTGAGCGGGTGATGAACTATCCGCACGCGCGAGTGCTCGATGCGGACGAGACGCGAGCCAAGCTTAACTCGCCACTGTTTCACGGTGCGCTGCTAGATGGATTCGGCGGCCATTTTCATCCGCTCAACTACGCGTTGGGTTTGGCCGAAGCGGCGCGAAGTAAGTATCGCGTCGAGATTTTCGAACACTCTCGTGCGTTGTCCATCGATACATCGAGCGGCGTGGCGGTGCGTACGGACGCCGGCCGAGTGCAGGCGCGGTACGGCGTGTTGGCCTGCGATGCGTTGCTGGAAGGGCTTGAGCCGCGCATCGCTGGACGCATCATGCCGGTGGCGAACTATCTCGTAGCAACGGCGCCGCTCGCCGATCCCGCGGCGCTCATCGCCGATGATCTTGCGGTGAGCGATACGCGCTTTGTCGTCGATTATTTTCGCTTGAGCGCCGATGGCCGGCTCATTTTCGGCGGCGGCGAACGCTACACGCCAGAGCCGCCGCACGACATCGCGGAGTTCGTGCGGCCGTTCATGGTCAAGATTTTTCCGCAGCTCGCCGACACGCCGATCGAGTATGCGTGGGGCGGATTGGTGTCGATCACCATGTCACGGCTGCCGCATATCGGGCGCATGGGCGATCTTTTCTTCGCGCACGGTTATTCTGGACAAGGCACGTTGTTGCCTGCGATCGCGGGCGCGGCGATAGGCGATGCGATCGATGGCGATAGCGGTTTGCTCGATGTGTTGAGCGGGCTGGCCCCGCCGGAATTTCCAGGCGGCGCATCATTGCGCGCGCCGCTGCATGTGCTCGGCATGCTTTGGTACGCGCTACGCGATCGGCTGTAACGCTATCGGATGCGCATGCGGGCCTGAAGGCACGCGGTCCAATTAGCGAAGCGCGACCGCGCGCTTGGCCGCCGCTTCGATGCTCGCCCAATCGCCGGCCTTGATGTACTCGGCTGGCGCGATCCAAGAACCGCCGACACAAAGCACATTCTTCAACGCCAAATAGGCCGGCGCTTTTTCCGGTGTGATCGAGCCTGTCGGGCAGAAGCGCGCGGCGGCGAGCGGCGCGCCAAGCGATTTGATTGCCGTGGCGCCGCCCAGTTGTTCGGCCGGGAAGAACTTGAAGCAGGTGTAGCCAAGATCGAGGCCACGCATGATCTCGCTGGCGGTTGCGACGCCAGGGACGAACGGGATTGATGCCTTGCGCGCGGCCTTCATCAGCTTTGGCGTGCCGCCAGGCGAGAGCGCGTACCTGGCGCCGGCGTCGATCGCGGCGCTGAGGTCCTTTTCGGTCAGCACGGTGCCGGCGCCGACAACCATTTCCGGCGCTTCGCTGGCGATAGCTTTGATGGCGTCGAGCGCGGCGGGCGTGCGGAGCGTGATCTCAATGGTGGGAATGCCGCTCGCCAACAGCACGCGCGCCAGCGGCGCGGCGTCCGCGGCGTTGTCGATGGTGACGACCGGGATGACCGGCGAAAGCGTGAGTACGTTGGTGGCGTCTTGGGGTTTGCTCATGGCTCTCTAGTGGGCCTGCTTGGCGGCGTGTTTCAAGGCGCCGGAGGGACTGCGGGGGCCGGAAGGGCGGTGAGGGAAAGCAAATTGACACCGGTTACCAAGGCGTGCAATCTTTCCCTTGCGATGGCGTTGCCGGCCTGTGTCGGCATGCGTTTAACGCACTGAAAATGCTAAGTAATATTAGCGGGTAGGGTCGAAAACGTGCCGGTCTCCGCCGCTTCCGCGGCCGCTATCGCTCAGAGCTTCGTGGACGCGCGCCGCAGGGCCGCGCCGCTCGCGGATTATCCGGGGCAAATGCCCAGGGATTTGGCCGCTGCTTATGTCATCCAGGATGCGGCGATCGATCTTTGGGGCGACGACATCGCCGGCTGGAAGATCGGCATGGTGCCGGCGGAATTGCGCGGCGCGCTCGGCATCGACCGTATCGCCGGGCCGATTTTCTTGCGCCAAGTCGTGCGCGCAAAGGGCGATGAGACTGTCGATCTCGCCGTGCTTGGCGGCGGCTTCGCCGCGGTCGAGGCCGAGTTCATTCTGAAGATCGGGCGCGATCAGGATGCGTCGCAGCGTGTGTGGAGCACCACCGACGCTGCCGAGATGATCGGCGCCGTGCACATCGGCGTCGAGCTTGCCGGCAGCCCGTTTGCTGGCATCAACGATCCCGGGCCGGCCGTGACGGTCTCTGATTTCGGCACCAATTCGGGGCTGGTTGTCGGCGCGGAAGTGAAGGATTGGCGCGCGATCGACTGGGCGCGCGCGGTGGCGCGGACGTCCATCGACGCAAAGCCCGTGGGCGAAGGCAACGCCGCGATGTTGCCGGGCGGGCCGCTGGCGGCGCTGGCGTTTCTGCTGACACATTGCGCTGAGCGCGGACGTCCGTTGCGCAAGGGCCAACTCGTCTCAAGCGGCGCCGTGACGGGCGTTCATCAGATCGAAGCAGGGCAATCGGCTGAGTTGTCGTTCGGGGATTTCGGCGTGCTGCGCTGCAGAGCCGTGCCGGCGCGCGGCGAACAGACTCCCGCTGCCGCAAGCGCTGCGCTCTAATGAGCGCGTTCGGGAGCCGCCGATGACAACGCGCCGTTCTTTGCTTGCTGGTGGAGCTGTGCTGGGTCTGGGCGCGTGCACGCCGCACACCGATGGCAATGTGCTGACCGCGGTTGATGTGCACCCCACCGATTATCCAACCGTCGAGGCCGTGCGCTGGATCGGCGCCGAGCTGGAGCGCGAGACGGGCGGGCGTTTATCGATCCGCGAATATCCGGGCGGGCAGCTGGGCACGGAGAACGACACGGTCGCCTTGACGCACTTCAACGTGCTGAACTTCTGCCGCGTCACAGCGGCGGCGTTGAACAACACCTTCCCGCTGACGCAAGCCTTGGTCGTGCCCTACACGTTTCATACCGAAGAGCACATGCGCCGCTCGGTCGATGGATCGGTCGGGCAGGAGATTTTGGCGAGCTTCGAGAGCAAGGGGCTGATCGGGCTCGCGCTTTACGATGGCGGCGCGCGCTCGATGTACACGGCGCGGCATGCGGTGCATGAGCCGCGCGACATGCACGGGCTTAAGGTGCGCGTGCCGCGGTCCGACATTTTCCTGCAGATGCTCGACGTGATGGGCGCGAACCCGACGCCAATTCCGTTTGGCGAAGTGTTCACCGGTTTGCAGACGCATCTGATCGATGCGGCGGAGAACAATTGGTCGACGTTCCAATCGACGCGGCAATACGAAGTGGCGCGCTATTGGTCGCAGACCGAACACTGCCACTCGCCGGACGTGCTGATGTTCTCGAAGATCCGCTACGACGCGATGTCGCCGGGCGATCGCGACTTGCTGCGTGCGAAGGCGCGCGAGTCGGTGACGGTGATGCGCGGGCTTTGGGATGAGAAGCAGGCGCGGGCGCGGCAGATCGTGCTCGATGCGGGCGTGCAGGCGAACACGGTTGAGCGCGCGCCGTTCCTGGCGGCGGTTGAGCCGGTGCGGCGGCGCTATGCGAGCGACCCAGTGATCGGCGACCTCTTGCGCCGGATAGAAAACGAAGCCTGAGCATACGGGCTGGGGAGGAGTGATGGCGGCGAAGCGATCGGCGCTGACTGGCGCGTTCGATGTGCTGGCGTGGATCACGATCACGGTGGGCGCGATTGCG
>JADLHI010000361.1 GCA_020848895.1 Hyphomonadaceae bacterium | reverse complement strand
GATTCCTGACGCGGACATGCGCAGCGCCTGTAGTCCAGGGCATGGACTCGACCTATCGGGAGACGGACATATGGCCAAGTTGAAGCTTGTTGAGGCGGAAGTGGAAACGGACAAGCAGAAGGCTTTGGCCGCAGCTCTCGGACAGATTGATCGCGCCTTCGGCAAAGGCTCGGTCATGCGCTTGGGCGAAAAGCCCGCCATGGAGATCGAGGCGATCTCCACCGGCTCGCTGAGCTTGGACATCGCGCTGGGCATTGGCGGTCTGCCGAAAGGCCGCATCGTTGAAATTTATGGCCCGGAAAGTTCGGGCAAGACGACTTTGGCGCTGCACTGCATCGCCGAAGCGCAGAAGTCGGGCGGCGTGTGCGCGTTCGTGGACGCCGAGCACGCGCTCGATCCGATCTATGCCCGCAAGCTGGGCGTTGATCTAGATGATCTTCTGGTCTCGCAGCCGGATACGGGCGAGCAGGCGCTCGAGATTACCGACACTTTGGTCCGCTCGGGCGCGATCGATGTGCTGGTGGTGGACTCGGTTGCGGCGCTGACGCCGCGCGCTGAAATCGAAGGCGAGATGGGCGACAGCTTGCCGGGCCTGCAAGCGCGCTTGATGAGCCAAGCGCTGCGTAAGCTCACGGCCTCGATCAACAAGTCGAACACGCTTGTGATCTTCATCAACCAGATCCGCATGAAGATCGGCGTGATGTACGGCAACCCGGAAACGACGACGGGCGGCAACGCGCTGAAATTCTACGCGTCGGTGCGTCTCGACATTCGCCGCACCGGTCAGATCAAGGAACGCGACGAAGTCATTGGCTCGGAAACCCGCGTCAAAGTCGTGAAAAACAAGGTCGCGCCGCCGTTCAAGCAGGTACAGTTCGACATCATCTACGGTGAGGGTATTTCCAAGACTGGCGAATTGATCGAACTCGGTGTGAAGGCTGGCGTGATCGACAAGTCCGGCGCCTGGTATGCCTATGGCGGGCAGAAGATCGGCCAAGGCAAGGAAGCCGCGCGCCGGTTCTTGAAAGAGAACAAGGAAGTCGCGCTTGCGATCGAGGATCAAATCCGCGGCAAGTCGAGCGCAATGGCTGACGAGATGTATTCGCCGCCGGAAGGCGACGAAGACAAGGAATAGGAGTGGGCGCTTCGCGCGCTTCCCAAATTTCGCTGGCCGGTTCGGGGATGCTCACCGACCCGACCCCATGCCCTGGTGCGTCTCCGGGCCGGCCGGCGGATTCCTTGGAATGACCCCCGTAGTTACGGAGTAAGCGCGATGGAGCCGCGCGTTTCCCTCATCACCCTGGGCGTCGTGGATTTGCGGCGCTCTTTGGTATTTTACGAAGCGATGGGGTTTCGCGCGTCGTCGCTCGGCGGCGGAGAGGTATTCTTTCTGCAGGCTGGCGCGATTGGGCTTGTGATCTGGTCGCGGGCGGATTTGGCCTCGGATGCCGGCGCGCCGGAAGCGGGCAGTGGCTTTCGCGGCATCGCTATCGCTCACAATGTGCGCGAGGAGCGCGAGGTGGATGAGGTGCTCGCGGCGGCGGAAGCCGCTGGCGGCAAGATCACCAAGCAGGCGCATCAGGCGCCGTGGGGCGGCCGGACTGGATATTTCGCCGACCCGGATGGGCATCTCTGGGAGGTCGCCTGGAACCCGCATTTCCCGCTGGATGAGAAGGGCGCGCTGACATTGCCGCCGTAGTATGGAACGCCGGCGCCCTCGCCGGCATTGCAGCCGAGGCTGCGCCGACCCGCCCGCTTGGCGTTGTGCGCCGCACTACCTATACCAAACCGGAACACCTGATTTGGCCGCCTTTGGGCGACTGAACGGCTTTTGATACGGCTTGGTAGAGTGATGACGAGCGTCAACGACATCCGTCGGCAGTTTTTGGAATTTTTCAGGTCGCGCGAGCACGCGCTGCCGGGCTCGTCGTCGCTGGTGCCGCACGATGACCCGACGCTGCTTTTCGTCAACGCCGGCATGGTGCAGTTCAAGAATTATTTTACCGGCGCCGCCAAGCCGCCCTATGCGCGCGCGGCGACCAGTCAGAAATGCGTGCGCGCCGGTGGCAAGCACAATGACCTCGACAATGTCGGCTACACCGCACGTCACCTCACCTTTTTCGAGATGCTCGGCAATTTCTCGTTCGGCGATTATTTCAAGGAAGGCGCGATCGACGCGGCCTGGACGCTGATCACGAAGGATCTCGGTCTGCCGAAAGATAAGCTGCTCGTCACAGTCTATCACGACGATGACGAAGCGGCCGGGCTTTGGAAGAAGATCGCGGGTTTCAGCGACGACAAGATCATCCGCATCGCCACGAGCGATAATTTCTGGTCGATGGGCGACACGGGTCCGTGCGGTCCGTGCTCCGAAATCTTCATCGATCGCGGCGACCACATTTGGGGCGGCCCGCCTGGTTCGCCGGACGAGGATGGGGATCGCTTCCTCGAATTCTGGAACCTCGTGTTCATGCAATACGAGCAATTCGGCGATGATCGCCCGCGCGCGAAATTGCCGAAGCCATCAATCGACACCGGCATGGGACTTGAGCGCATCGCCTGCGTGCTGCAGGGCGTGGACTCGGTGTTTGAAACCGATCTGTTCCG
>JADLHI010000360.1 GCA_020848895.1 Hyphomonadaceae bacterium | reverse complement strand
GAGGCTGCCGTCGCTGAACGGACGGCGGCGCTGCAAGCGAGCGAAAGCCGCGTGCGGGCGATGGTGGAAACCAGTCACTTGTTTCAAGGGCTCATGGAACTCGATGGCGCGTTGGTGGATTGCAACGTAGCGTCTCTCGCCGCGATCAAAGCCCGCAAGGAGGACGTAATCGGCGTCAAGCTATGGGAGACGCCATGGTTCAGTGGCGCGGAAGCGGCGCGCGATTTCGTACGCGACGGAGTCGCGCGCGCAGCTGTTGGCGAGATCGTCACAAATCCATCCATGCCGCTGAATCTGCCGACGGGCGTGCGGATTTTCGACATTGCCTTGCGCCCAGTGCGCAATGAGGCTGGCGAGGTTATCGCGATTGTGTCGGAAGCGAACGAGATCACCGCGCGCGTGAAGGCCGAGGATGAATTACGGCAGGCGCAGAAGCTCGAAGCGGTTGGCCAGCTGACCGGCGGTGTCGCGCACGATTTCAACAATCTGTTGATGGTGATTTCTGGCGGTCTCAACATGCTGGCGCGTTCGCCGGATGAAGAGAAACGCGACATGCTGATGATGCGCATGCGCGAAGCCGTCGAGCGCGGCGCCAATCTCACCAAGCAATTGCTCGCCTTTTCGCGCCGCCACCAACTCAGCCCGGAGTCGATCCGCCTGCCGGACTATTTCGCAAGCATGAGCGACCTTCTGAATCGCAGTCTTGGTGTGAACGTGCGCGTGACGGTCGATGCGCCGGCGGATGTGGCGCCGGTGCTCGCGGATCCGAACGCATTGCAGCTCGCGATCCTCAACCTGGCCGTCAACGCGCGCGATGCTATGGATCATAGCGGCGTGGTCGGCATCGGCGCCCGCAATGGCTCGCCGCAAGACGCCAACGCGGCATGTGTCAGCATTTCGGTGTCGGACACGGGCGCCGGCATGACGCCGGAGGTGCGCCGGCGGATATTCGAACCGTTTTTCACCACAAAGGAAACCGGCAAGGGTTCGGGCCTGGGCCTCGCGCAAGTGCACGGCTTTGCCGAGCAGTCCGGCGGCCACATAGAAGTGCAGAGCGAAGTCGGCGTAGGCACGACGTTCACGCTTGTCCTGCCGCGCGGCGAAAGCGTGCCTGAGGCGCCTGCGCCACCTGCTGTAGCGCTTGAGCCTGCACCGCCAAGCGGCGCCGGTGAGGCGTTGCTGGTTGAGGACGACGACAATGTCGCCGCGCTCACCGAAGAGATGCTGGGTCATCTGGGCTGGCGGGTGACGCGGGTCGCCAGCGCCGAAGCGGCTTTGGGCGCCATCACCAACGGCCTCGATGTGGGACTCGTCTTCTCTGACGTGATGATGCCCGGCGGCAGGAACGGCATCGAGCTGGCGCAGGCCTTGCGCGAACGCCATGTTGATCTGCCGATCGTGCTGGCGAGCGGTTACACCGAAGCGGTGCAGCGCGACGCCGAGCGCGCGGGATTGCTGCTGCTCTCGAAGCCGTTCAATCTCGATACGCTGGCCGCCGCCATTGAAGCGGCGCGCCAGCATTCTTGATCTACCAGATGGTCACGCGGTCGGCAGGCGCCAGATAGAGCGCATCGCCCGGCTGGACGTTGAACGCTTCGTACCACGCATCCATGTTGCGCGCCGGACCGTTGACACGATAGCGCGCCGGCGAGTGCGGATCGGTCATCACCTGATTGCGCAGCGATTGATCGCGACGGAGTTCGCGGCGGCATTGGGCGCGCGACATGTAGAAGCGCTGAATGCCTGTCGTGCCTTCGAGAATCGGCGCTTCCTGGCCGTTGAGCGAAAGCTGGTACGCATGCAGCGCAACCTGCAGGCCGCCGCAATCGCCGATGTTTTCGCCGAGTGTCAAACGGCCGTTCACATTGAGGCCTTCGAGCGGTTCGAACTGGTTGTATTGATCGACAAGCCGGCTCGTGAGCGCCTGGAAGCGCTGCACGTCGTCGGGGCGCCACCAATCGCGCAGCACGCCGTGCGCATCGGACTTCGCGCCTTGGTCGTCGAAGCCGTGACCCATCTCGTGGCCGATCACGCCGCCGACACCGCCATAATTGCACGCAGGATCGGCATTGGGGTCGAACAGCGGCGGCTGCAGATAGCCGGCAGGGAAGACGATCTCGTTGAACGGTGGATTGTAATAGGCGTTCACGGCGTGCGGGACCATGAACCATTCTTCGCGATCACTCGGCTTTCCGAGGCGATCGAGTTCGTGCGCCCAGGTCCATTGGGCGAAGCGCACAGCGTTGCCGAACGCATCGCCGGCGCGAATTTCGAGCTGCGAGTAGTCGCGCCAGCGATCCGGGTAACCGATTTTCGGGCGGAAAGTCGCCAGCTTTTCGAGCGCCGCGGCTTTCGTTTCGGCGCTCATCCAGGTGCTGGAGCTGATGCGTTCGCCATAGGCCCGGCGCATGTTTTCCACCAGCTGCAGCGTTTGCGCTTTGGCCTCGGCCGAGAAGTGGCGCTGCACGTAGATCTCGCCGACCGCTTCGCCGAGAACATTGTTCACTGAAGAAATCGCACGCTTCCAGCGTTCGCGTTGTTGCGGCTGGCCGTTGAGCGTGCGGCCGTAGAAATCGAAGCTGGCGTTATCGATCGTGCGCGGCAGCACGCTGGCGTTGCCGTTGATGTAGTGCCAGGTGATGTAATCGCGCCAGGTGGAGACAGGCGTCGCCAAGCACAATTCCGCCAACGGACCAATAGCGCTGAGTTCGCCGACAACGATCTCTTCCACTGCGCCGAGACCTGCCGCATCGAAGCCCGCATCCCACGGGAAACGCGGCGCCAGGCCGCGCACTTGAGCGCGCGAGCGCAAATTGTAAGTACGCTCGCGTTCGCGCCGATCGGCTATAGGCCAGTGCAATTCCGCGATCCGCGTCTCGAAGGCGAGAATGCGCGCGGCCTTGGCCTCGCCATCGCTTTGGCCGGCGAGCGTCAGGATGTTCGCGATTGTCGCGGCGTATTGGCGGCGCTGCTCTGGGAAGACGCCGTCGGTGCGGCGATAGTATTCGCGTTCGGGCAGCCCGAGGCCGCCGTGCGTGATCGCGGTCAGGTAGCGATCCGGGTTGCCTTCATCGAGCGTGATGTAGAGGTTGACCGGCATCGAAATGCCGACATCCGGCCGCGACGTCAGCCGGATCACTTGCTCGTGCGTGCGCAGCGCCGCGATTTCGGCGAGCACCGGCTGCAGCGGAGCGAGGCCGCGCGCGTCGATCGCGTCTTGATCGAGGTAGGCGTTGTAATAGTCGGCGATCTTCTGCGCGTTCGAGCCCGGCGCGCCCCCCGCGAGCGCCGCTTCTTCGATGATCACCCGGACGTCGCGCTCGGCCTTTTCCTGTAGGATTGCGTTCGTGCCCCACGTCGTGCGGTCGTCTGGAATCTGATTGTTGGCGAACCATGCGCCGTTCATGTGTTGGAAAAAATCGTCCCCCGGCTTCACGTTCATGTCGCGTGAGGCAAGATCGATCCCGAACGCGCCAATCGCGGCGCGGCCGCTGGGCGCGACTGGCGCGCTGACGCCGGCGCCCGCGCCGGTGGCGCAGCCGGCCAGCAAAGCGATGGACGACGCCGAAACGGCGCGTCGTGTGAACATGGTCATGCGGTCCCCCGAAAAGCTGACGCAAAGCTGACGCGTTGTGCCGCACTGATGCGGCCCCCGCCAGCCCGCTCAACTGCTTTGAGACGAGCCGACTGTGGGGCGCGGCGGAGCGCGCCTACGCGCGCGAAATCAGGCCATAGGCGAGGAGGGTGGAGATCATCGCGTCGGCCTTTTCGATCTTGAGATCGGCAAGGCCGAAGGCGGCGCCGCTCAGTGCAAGTTCCAACGCTTTGCGCTGTTCCTGCGCGAATTTGAGTTCGCCGCCTGGCGATACAAGCACGATGTCGTCGTCGTCTTCGGCGACGCGGAACGCTGCGCGCGGTTGCGCTTGGAAGCGATCGCTCGCCGCAATCGCGGCGACATCGCGCACCGCGCCACGATTGTTGGCGGCGCGAGAGCGGATGAAGGTATCGACCATGAGGTCCAGCGCCGGATCGAGCTGAACTTCATCGGCGATTTTGTGCGCGAGCGCCTTGAGGTGCGTCCGAGCGCTTTCGCGGTCGAAGCTTGCGTGCGCAAAGCCCGGCGGCAGGCTGCGGCGCAATTCGGGCGATCGAAGCGCCGCCTCCGAAACCGCCTCAAGCATCAGGTCTGCCCATGTGCGCGTGATGAGCCCGACGGTGATGTGCAGCGATGGCTTGTCGCCCGAGGTTTGCGCATCGTGCATCAGCCCACGCGGCACGTAGGCGCAATCGCCCGGCTTCAGCACGAACGCCTGCCGCAGCGGTCCCGGCTCATACTGCCCTTGCTGGAACCCTTCGCCGCGAAACGGCGTCTCGATCGGCATGTCGTAGAGACGCCACGCTTTCTCGCCCTCGACCTGGATCACGATCACGTCGTGATTGTCGTAGTGCGTGCGGAAGCCCTGTGCGTTCGGCGGCGTGAGATAGATGTTGGTCTGCACATGCGCGGAAAATACATGTTCGAGGCCCCGGCAGAGCCGCGCCAACGCTGGATCGAACTGGTGCGCCTGGTTCAAGATGATCGTGGCGCCGCGCCGGTAGCGATCGGCGACGGCGCCGCGATCGATGAAATTGGCGGCGTCGACATATTCATCCGCATCGACGTGCGCGGAAGCATCGGCGAGCGCCAGCTGGCCCTCGCGCAGATCGAGCGTCGTGACGATGCGATCGATGTCGTCGAGCGAGATCAGCCCACTGAAGCGCGTGGGCGCATCGTGATGCACAATGAATGCTTCACGTTCATAGATGCGCGCAAAGAACTCTTGCTCGCGCCCGGCGCCAATGAGGTAGCCGAGTGGATCAACGAGCCATGGCTCGTGCGACATTGAGTTGGCTTACCAGTTACGGCGCGGGCCGCGTCCATAGCTGGCGCGGTCGGCGGCCGGACCGCTATCGCCGTCCGTCAGGCCGCTTGCGCTATTGCGCGTCGCGCCGCGGCCGTTGCCGGCGTTGTCAGCGTTGCCGCCCTGGTCGGTGTCGGTGAGACCTGTGCGGCCGCGACCGCCCGTGTTGCCGCCGAGGCCATAGCCCGCGCGGTCGGCGCCGTTGCCGGAATCGCTGTCGGTCAGGCCGGTGTGGCCGTAGCCGCCGCGGTCGGCATTGGCGCCGCTATCGCTATCGGTGCGGCCCGTATAATTCTGAGCTTCGGCCTTGCCGGTGACGAGTGCCGTGGCGCCGCCGGCGATGAGCGCGCCGCCGGCGATGCGGGACATGAACGACCGGCGGTTGAGCTTCTTTTTCTCAGACATGCATTTCCCCCGATCGATTGCTGCGAATTGCTCGCAAAGTCTCTCTATCCCTCACAAGAATCGTAACACGGGTTCGCGACGCTCGTCAGCGTGAGAGTGGTTCGCAACAGGCCCTCGTTTATGGGGCTACCGTGTGGGTCTCGCCATCGCGCAGACGAAGGATGGGCGGAAAGCCGGGCTGCTCATCGTCCCACTTCACGCCGTGGATTGGCGCAAGATATTTTGGCGCGATGGCGCCAGCGAACGCCCGCAGATCGGAAGGTGATGCGTGGCCGCTGGTGTGGATGTGATCGGCCGCGGCGCCTGCATCGTTGAACCATTGCGCGACGAAAGCGCCATCCGGCTCGCGCAGATAACCGTTCCATTGCGACCAGCACCACGCGTCGTCGGCGTTGGCGGTGACGCCCTTTGCCGCATAGTCGCGCAGCAGCGACCCGCGCGTCATGATGACGAGCGGTTCTGCGGCGTGCTGAAGCGCCGTAGCGCCGATCGCCTGGCCGCTTCTCACCAGCCCGTCCGCAAACGCATTGTCGGCGCGCCGACGGAGGCCGCGCGTCATCACAACCTTTACCTGCCGCCAATCCGGCGCCGGCAGGCGCCCGAATTCCGCGAGAGCCGCCATGATCTCGGCGGTGTAGAGATCGACGACGAGCGTTCGACCGGCTTTTAGGCAAGCGCGATAAAGCGTAACCGTGCGATCGACGTTCTGCGCCGACCACGCAACGAACACGCGGCCCTTGGTGCGCGCGAAGAGATCGCGGAAGCGTTCTTCCAAATCGTCTTCGGTCACGCAAGGTTTGTCGCTATCGAGATTGGTGCCTTCCATGAGCAGGATGTCGATGTCCGGCGGCGGTGTGCGCATCATGCGCTCGACAAGCACGCGCTTACGGCCGTGCATGCGAAAGTCGCCGGAATAGAGCAGGCGCTTACCCGCCGCTTCGATGAGCAGCATGTGCGCGTCGAAGGCGGAGTGATCGGTGAGCAGCGGCGTGATCTGGAACGGCCCGATGGAGAATGTCTCACCGCTGCGCCAGCTGGTTGTGGTGTGAGAGAACGCGCGGCCGGTGATGGCCATGGTGATCTGCATCAGGCGGCGCGTCGGCTCGCCGCAACGCACGAGCCATGTCGGCGGCGCCTCTTCGAGCAGGCCGTAATGATCTTGATGCGGATGTGAGATCAGGATGGTTGCGGGGCGTTGTGTGTCGAGGCTGGCGGGCAGGAGGCCGCGCGCATCCTTCGGCGCCGTGAGCGGCCGTCCCATGTCGAGCAAAATACGCTCAGCCCCAAGCGCCAGTTCAATACAATTGCCGCCAATCTCATGCGCGGCGCGATGGATGGTCAGGGTGAGGGGCGGAGCCATTTCTCTCGATCAACCTGAATGCGATCAAACGAAACTGGCTTTTCCCTACCCCATGCGGCGCGCGCGCCCTCGTTGAGTGTTTCAACCAACTCGCGATGTTCGAGCAGAGGATGAAACTGGTCAGCCAGCAGTATTCCCTTCACAGCCGCGCAGTTCTGTACGTCCTGTGCCCATTCATGTTGTTCCGCAAACTTCACCCGTCGGGTTGCGTCTGCGACCTCTCGCATCAACGCAGTATAAAGAAGGAGCTCTGATAGAGCTCCGGCAGGCTTGTATTTCTCCGCCTTGAGTTCGAAGACGATGAACTCATTCTCTCTGTTCACGCCGATCATGTCGATGGCGCTCCCTCCGCCGGGAAATACCTTGGCTTTGTTTGCGGGTTTGTCTTGTCGGAACAAACCTACGGGGAGCTGACGCCTGGGATACCCGTCAGCCAGCTGCATTGATGCACGGAACGTTGTTGACGCAACGAGGCCATTCTCAAGGACATACTCGGCCTTCGTGGAAGCGGTGGCCTTGTCGCGTCGTTTGCTCTCGACGTTGAGCCACAACGCCTTCGAGTTGATCGCTTCGGAAGTGGTCAGTTCTCCCTCGCATTGCCGATCAATGCTGAACCAGGGGCGATACATTTTTCGGAACGAGTGGACACGAAACAAAAAGCGCTCGTAGTGCTGTCCGATGCTCGTGGTTACTCCGTCGATCTTGGTTTTCGTCGGCAGTTCCCAAGAGAGCACAACGTTTGCGACACCGTGTGACTGACCAAGCCAAACCTTTAGTGCGATTATCCAGCTCTCGAATGCCGCCTTGTCTTCCTGCACGTTCGCGTAGACCGCCTGCGCTGTCATTCTGTATTCAACGGTGTCCTCGTTCAGGCGATTGATCGTCACATACGGAGCGCCGGTTGCCTCCGAAACACCAATTGGAAGCCGGATGCTGCTTGGCCGACTGCTCTTTGGCCCTGAGTAGGCGCGATAGGCATCTCGGAGTTTCCGTTGCAGAAGTGCGCCTTCATCCGCCATCGCTTCCCCCATTCCCCTTATTCACTTTGACCCCCTCGGAAATTTGCACCCGAGGCCGCCATTCCTGTGGATAAGCGAAAAGTCCTGTGCGGCCCACCTGCGTTTCGATCCCTTGCCGAATCTGTCGATGATGGGCGCGAGAGGTCAGAATGATCGGGTCTTTGAGCGGAATAGTTGCGGCGGTGGGTGAAGACACAGCGCTGATCGATGTCGGCGGCGTGGGCTATGTCGTGCAATCGGGCGGGCGGACCTTGGCGCGTCTGCAAGTTGGCGCTCCAGCGCGGCTCTTCATCGAGACACACGTGCGCGAGGATGCGATCAAGCTGTTCGGCTTTGCTTCGGAAGAAGAGCGCGCGTGGTTCGCGCATCTGCAAACCATTCCGGGCGTCGGCGCCAAGGTCGCGCTCGGTATTCTCGATGCGATGCCGCCTGAAGCGCTCGCTGATGCAATCGCGATTCAAGACAAGGCCGCGTTCGCGCGCGCCAACGGCGTGGGGCCAAAGCTCGCCGCGCGTCTGGCGACGGAACTGACGGGCAAGGGCGGCCCAAAGGGATTTATCGGTCTTGGCGGCGGCGCCGCGTTGCGCGCAAGCGCGAACACCGCCTCGCCGGCAGCAGCGGGCGCACGCGCCGAAGCGGTGTCCGCGCTGGTGAACCTCGGCATCGACCAGTCCAGCGCGGCGCGCGCCGTGGCGTCGGCCGCGAAACAGTTTGAAGCCGATGCGCCCGCGCCGGAGCTTATTCGCGCCGCGCTGAAGGAAGTCAGCCGCTAAGCCAATATGGACCGCCGGCGCCTCGCCGGCATGCGCCGCTGTTTGCAGTTTGGAGCGCGTCGCTCCGCGGCGCATGCGCGGCGAGAGCCGCGCGGTCCAACATATTCTATGCGATCTCTACAATCTCGAACGTGTGCGCTGCGACGCGCACGCTGTCGCCCGCGCTCTTGCCCATCAAGCCACGCGCGAGCGGCGAGACGTGCGAAAGCGTGCCGTTTTCAGGGTCGGCTTCGTCTTCGCCGACAATGCGGAATGTGTGCGTGCGGCCGTCGTCGCGATCGAGGGTTACGGTTGAGCCGAAGCGTACAAGCTCATGCGTCTGCGGCGGCGCTACGAGTTGGGCATTGGCGCGCCGCGCCGTCCAGTAGCGCAGGTCGCGGTTGATCCGCGCCCGGGCGGCGCGATCCTCGCCCACCTGCGCGAGCTCTTCGCTCAGGCGCGCCACCTCGGCCTCGATGGCGGCCAGGCCTTCGGCGGTGACGAGATTGGGCGCCATCGAGCTTGGCCGGTCGGGCAGCTCCTCGACGGCGTCGTCGTCTTCTTTGACAAAGGCGCGGCTCATGGCTCTTGAGCTTAGGCCGTGCGCCAGCGCGAACAAGGGTCTCAGTCCAGGAGCGCCGCGCTGGTTGCGCCAAAGCCAAACATCGGCCGCATCTCGCAAACGCCCTCCCATTCGGGCCAATGCTGGCGGTGGAGTTCCATGAAACTCCGTGCCGCCGCCAGCGCGTCTTCGCGCGTCGCGAATTCGAAAATGGCGAAGCCGCCGAGCACTTCCTTGGTCTCCGCAAACGGTCCGTCGGTCAGCTTGAGCCTGCCCCGGCGCGATTCAATGCGTGCGCTGCCCAGCGCCGTTGGCATCAGCCCGCCGCGCGCGATCATGCGGCCGGCGGCTATTTCCTGCTCGGTCAGCTTTTCGATCGCGTCGATCATGGCTTGGGGCGGAATGGCGCCGGTCTCGGCGCCGGAGGTGAGAAACATGTAGCGCATGGGTTGGTCCTTCAGGTTTGTCGCCATAAACGGCGCTGACCGAAGGACGAACACTTGTCCCAAAAGCCGACGTTTCGGTTTGAGATTTGTCCACAGGCGCAGTGGGCGGACTGCCCGGAACAATCCGGAAACCCGAATCGAGCTAGGAAAGCGCATGTCCGAAGCAGAACGCCTCGTTACGTCCGACCGCATGCCCGGAGAGGGGGCTGACCGCGCGCTCCGCCCGCAGGGGTTCGACGAATTCGTCGGCCAGCCTGCGGCGAAAGCCAACCTCAAAGTGTTCGTGGAAGCGGCCCGTGCGCGCGGCGAAGCGATGGATCACGTGCTGCTGTTCGGCCCGCCCGGTCTGGGCAAGACGACGCTGTCGCAGATCGTGGCGCGTGAACTCGGCGTTGGCTTCCGGTCGACCAGCGGCCCGGTGATCGCGCGCGCTGGCGATCTTGCCGCGCTACTGACCAATCTCGAACCGCGCGACGTGTTGTTCATCGATGAGATTCACCGCCTCGCGCCGCAGGTCGAAGAAATCCTCTATCCGGCGATGGAGGACTATCACTTGGACATTATCATTGGCGAAGGCCCGTCCGCGCGCAGCGTGCGGATTGACCTTGCGCCATTTACGCTCATCGGCGCCACCACGCGCGCCGGGCTGCTTGGCACGCCGCTGCGCGATCGCTTCGGCATTCCGGTGCGGCTTGAATTTTACGGCCCGGATGAATTGCTCGGCATCGTCACACGCGGCGCCGGCAAACTTGGCGCGCCGATCACTACCGAAGGCGCGATGGAGATCGCCAAGCGGGCGCGCGGCACCCCGCGCGTCGCCGTGCGCTTGTTGCGCCGTGTGCGCGATTTCGCGGGAGAGAGCGTCATCGATGCAAAAGTGGCGGATGCCGCGCTGAAGCGCTTGGAGGTCGACAGCGACGGCCTCGATCTGCTCGACCGCCGCTACCTCCATGCTCTGGTCGAAACCTATTCCGGCGGGCCGGTCGGCGTTGAAACCCTCGCGGCGGCGCTCGCCGAGGCGCGCGATGCGCTGGAAGACGTGATCGAGCCCTATTTGATGCAGCAAGGTTTCGTCATGCGCACGCCGCGCGGGCGGGTTGCCGCGCCGAAGGCCTATGAACGCCTCGGCAAGAAGCCGCCAAGCGCGCCGCCACCGAGCGGAAGCTTGTTCGGGGAAAAGTAGCGCCGCTCAAGTCGGCTTGGGTTGGGCTTCGTCTGCCAATTGCGCTGGGCCTTCTTCCACGATCTCCGCGCCAAGCGCTGGTTCGCCGAGGCCGGTGTTGGGCGCGTCTTCGACTTGGCGCGCCGGCGGCGCGGCGTGACCCATGCGCGCTTTGCGCCAGCCGCCCCAGCGATAATAGGCGAGGGCGAGCGCAGCCGACGTCATCATGCTGATCGGGAAGCTCCACCAGATTGCGTCTTCGCCCCAGACGGGCTGCAGCAATGCGGCAAAGCCGATGCGCACGCCGAAGAGCGAGATGATGAGAATGATAAGCGGCGGCATCACCGCGCCGGTTGCGCGCACGACGCCGAAGAGCACGAACGTCATGCCGAAGAAGACAAAACTCCAACTGGCGATGTTGTTGATGTGCTCGGCCGCGACCACTGCGTTGGGTTGGCCCGGAAGAAAGAGGCCAACCACCAAGGGATCGATCACGTAAAGGATCGCGAGCAGGCTGCCGGTCAGCAGCACGTTGATGAGCACGCCGGCATGGGCGCTGCGCTCAACGCGGTCCCACTTGCCGGCGCCGACATTCTGCGCCGCCATTGACGACACCGCCGCGCCGATCGCCATCGCCGGCATCTGCACATACGTCCAGAGTTGCACCGCGACGGCGTAGGCAGCGGCCGTGCCGGAGCCGAAGCCGTTGATCATCGACATCATGATGAGGCCGGAAAGCGAGATCACCAGCATCTGCGCGCCCATCGGCAAGCCTTTGATCACGATCGTGCGCAGCAACTCGCCGCGCGGCCGCAGGTAGTGGAGATCGGCGCGCGTGAGTCTGAGGTCGGCTTTGCGCCAATAGAGGTAGGCCAGCATTGCGATCATGCCGATCGCTTGCGAGAGCAGCAACGAGGCGCCGGAACCGGCTATGCCCATTTGCGGAAAGGGGCCAAAACCGGTGATCAGCACCGGGTTGAAGATAAGGTCGAGCGCCGTCGCCAGGGTCGTGAAGTAAAACGGTACGCGCGCATCGCCGGCGCCGCGCTGGGCCATCACCATGAACGCAAAGAAATACATGAACGGCACGGCGAGGAAGATCACACGCAGATAATCTTCCGCCATGGCGCGCGCTTCGGGCGGCGTGTCCATCCAGTGCAGCAATTGATCAGCCGCCGCGAAGCCGACAATCGCCATCAGGACGCCGAGCGCAGTGAAGAACGTGGCGGTGGTGCCGACGACTTCTTTCGCGCGGTCGAGGTTCTTTGCGCCGACGGCTTGGCCAACAAGAATTGTCGCGGCCATGCCGAGGCCGAAGGTAACGCCGAGCAACAGCAGAAGAATAAGCGTTGCGTTCGTCGTTGCCGTCAGCGCTTCGGGACCAAGCAGGCGGCCAACCCAGATCGCGTTGATCGAGCCATTGAGCGATTGCAGCACGCTCGTTCCCAGCACGGGCAATGAGAACATCAGCAGCGTGCGCGAAATCGGTCCTTGCGTCAGGTCGATGCGTGCGCGCGGCTTACGTGGGGTGGCTTGTTCCGGCATGAAGCGCTCCTACGCTAGGCCTAACGCGCGCGCCTTCTATAAGACTCGCGCGTCTGTGTGCAGACTTGTTATGGCGAGCCGCGGCGCTCATATTTCTGGTGGCGGGGGGCGTTAGCCGGTCACCGTGCGCCCAAGCTTCTTCGGCGCTACCGCAACATAACTCTGCTTCAGCCAGCCCCTCAGAGTCTCAAGCTCCGCGAGAATGTCGTCGTCGGGGCCAAAATGGACGCGGACCCAATTGTGCTGCTTGAACCAACCTGTTGATGGCTGCACGAACGGCAGGTCCTGCGCCATCTCGGCTGAGATTGGCAATTTCAGAATTATCGTCAACGCATCGAGCGGCTCGCCCTTCGCGCCGAACACGGCGAACATCTTCTTGCGCATGTAGAGCGCGCGCGTGATGTCCCAGCCAGGACCGACGGAGGTTTGGGGAAACGTGAGTCCGTAGGCGGTGAGTTCGGCTTCGGCGTGCTGGTGAGGCGTCATCTATCCGAGCATAGCATCGGATCGAGAAGGCGAGGATTAGTGGTGAGCCGCAACGCGGATCTTGTCTTGCTTGCGGCGGCCCATGGCGCGGGCAACCTTCAGCGTGCCGGAGGTGGCGTCGGTGACAAACGTCAGCACGACGGCTGACACGGCGATCATGGCGGCGAGTTCGAGCATCGCGGTCTCCGTTATCTGTATTCTTCAGGATCGCAACCGCTCCTCTGCCAAAAGGTTCCGCGCTGACGTCACGTCATGTGTGTGCGCCCAGGCATTTGAGGCATAACGCAGCAATGTCTTCACTGCGCGCAGTCGTCGAAACGCTCGTTCCGGATCAGGACGGCTTTGCCGTCGAGGCGCCTCTCGAATGGTCGCAAGGGCGCACGCTCTATGGCGGGATCACCGCCGCGCTGGCGTACGAAGCGGTGCGGCGCGCGCATGATGAATTGCCGCCGCTGCGGTCGGCGCAGTTCACTTTTGTCGGCCCCGCGTCGGGACGCTTGCGTTTCGCGTCGTCTTTGCTGCGCCGCGGTCGTTCCTCGACGTTGATCGGCGCCGATTGTCTCAGCGAAGAGGGTACGGCGGCGCGCGCGCTGTTCGTGTTCGGCGCTGCCCGCGAGAGCAAGGTCACGCACAACTTTCTGCCGATGCCGAAAGTCGCCGCGCCAAGCGAGCTTGGCTCGTTTCGCAAGGAAGGCGCCGCAGCGCCGCGCGGATTTTGGAATAATTTCGAGACACGTTTGGCATCGGGCGCGCGCTTGTTCGATCCGACCGCCGAGCGCCCGGAGTTCACGACGTGGACGCGCTTCCTCGATACCGGCGGCGCCGATCCAACGACCGCTTTGCTTGCGATCGCCGATTGCTTGCCGCCGGCTGCAATGGTGCTGTTCCCGCAACCTGCGCCGATCAGCACGATGACATGGACTGTCGACGTCGCGCACGTGCCGCGGAGTTTCGATGGCTGGCATCTGTTGTGGGTGTCGAGCGAGCAGGCGAGCGAAGGTTATTCGCTGCAGAACATGGCGATGTGGAGCGAGTCAGGCGAATTGATCGCAACCGGCCGCCAGACAGTCGCGATCTTCGCCTGAACTGAGTTTCTGAGGATCGCCGGCGCAGACGAATTCCGGCTTGCTCACCGATCGATCTCCGCTAGGCGTTTGTCCTGCTGCTCAAGCACCAACGGCCACGCCTCCGCGTGCCGATTGCAGGAGAGTTCATCGGCGAAACCAGCGTGCGTGAGGCGCACGAGCGCGCCGCCGTCGCGTGGCTCGAATTCCACCGTGACAATCGTCTCGGCGCCCTTGGTGCCAGCCGGACCGGTAACCCAAGTGATCTCAACAAGACGATCTTGTTCGAGGCGCAGGAAGCGTCCGTAGTGTGGGTGGCGATCGTTCTGATGTTCGGTTTCAAAGAAGAATGGCGCGTCGGGCACTGCGCGCATGACCACGCTGCCAGGACGTGCGAACCAGATGTCGAAACCTTCAGTCCAGGCCTTGTAAAGCGCTGAGGGCGTTGCGCGCATCTGGCGCTCCACATGGAGCTGGTGCGGGCGGCGGCTGATATCGGGGCGGGCGATCACGACACTTGGGGCCTCGTCAGGCTTCATCTTTGTTCTCCAGCACCTTCTTGAGATCGAACAACGCCTCAAGGCGCGCTCGCTCGTATTTGGAAATCCAGCGGTCGCCGATCTCATGGATGGGGGCCGGGTTGAGGTAGTGCAGTTTTTCGCGGCCGCGTTTCACGGTCGCGATCAGGTTGGCGCTTTCCAAAATCCCCAGGTGCTTGGTGACAGCCTGGCGGGTCATGCTCCGGCCTTCGCACAACTCACCGAGGGTCTGCCCGTTGCGCGCGAAAAGCGTGTCGAGCAGGGCGCGGCGGCTTGCGTCGGCCAGCGCCCGGAAAACGCCATCAACGGCTTCATCTGCGGTATCCACGTATGCTTATAGGCAGCCGAAAGGTTGCATGTCAACGCCTGCCGGTCGGAGAAATGGCTAAGCTATGCCGTATTGGATGGGCAAAATGGCCTCCGTTCGGGCCACACTCGGGGCCAAGGGGTTGGGTTTGAGGTCAGGCAAGATCAGTCCGAGGACGCGAAAGCGATGACGCGCAAGCATGTCGTCGTGATCGGCGGTGGCGTTTCGGGCGTGGCGGTCGCGGCCGCCATCGCCCGATCCAAACGCGCACGCGTCACTTTGATTGGCCGCGACGGTTTCGGCCCAGGCCTGGCCTACGGGACCAAAGACTCCTCGCACTTGCTGAACGTGCGCGCCTCCAACATGAGCGCGCGCGCCGACAAGGCAGACGATTTCGCGCTCTGGCTGCACAGCAAGACCGGTGCTGCGCCGACCGCGTTCGCGAGCCGTGGCCGCTATGGCGCATATGCGAAATCGGCGCTCCGGCAGGCGCAACGCGCGGCGATGTTCAGTGGCGGACTGAAGCTCTTGAAAGGCGAGGCCGTATCGTGCCGGGCTGGCTCAGGCTGGTGGAATGTCGAACTCGCGTCGGGCAGGACCATCGAAGCCAGCGGCGTGGTGCTGGCGCTCGGCAATCAGCCAACATCCAACCCAACCGTCTTCGCCGATGCCAACATGCCGATGATCGATCCGTGGGACGCGAGGGCGTTGCAGCGGATCGGCAGGGGCGATGTCCTTTTGTTGGGGGCCGGGCTGACGATGATCGACGTCGCGCTCTCGCTCGCCGCGCGGCCGCGCACGCAGACCATCTACGCGCTGTCGCGCCGTGGTCAGACGCCGCGCGTGCACCTCGATCCGCCGAGGCCGCCGCCTTCGGCGGCTTTGGAATTGCCGTCAAATCTCAGCGACGCATTGCACGCGTTTCGCCGTGAAGTCCGCGCCATGGCCGAACGCGGCGAGCCGTGGCAACTCGCCGTCGATCGCATACGCGGCGTGACTCCGGCGCTTTGGCGCGGCCTTTCGCTTGACCAACAACGGCGGTTTTTGCGGCATTTGCGCGTATGGTGGGACGTGCATCGCCACCGCGCCGCGCCGGAAATCTTCTCGCGTGCACAAGAGCTGCAAAGCTCAGGCAAGCTTCGCGTGCTGGCTGGCGAAGTCGTTTCCGTCGAGAAAACGGGCAGGCAGTACGAGATCTACCACCGCCAACGCGGCAGTATGGTCCGGCACCGGCTTGAGGTGGCGGCAGTGGTCAATTGCACCGGCTCCAACCTGGATCTGATCCGCTCCTCCGACCCTTTGATCCAGCAAATGATCACTGAAGGTTTGGCGCGCACGCACGCGACGGGCCTCGGCTTCGACCTCGATCAGGACTCGCGCGTGCTGGATGCGCGCGGGCAGGTGCAGGGCAGCCTTTACGCGATTGGCCCGATCACGGCGGGTGCGTTCTGGGAGTCAACCGCCGTGCCCGAAATCCGCGTGCGCGCCGCCGCGATTTCCGCTTTGATCTGAGTTCGTGTATCGCATCGCGCATGAGTGACGACGCGCCCAACGCCGGCCGCTTTGAGGGCCGCATCCACCACCTCCCAGTGCGCGTTTACTACGAAGACACCGACTTCAGCGGCATCGTCTATCACGCCAATTATCTCCGCTTCTTCGAGCGCGGCAGGAGCGACTTTCTGCGCGTCGCCGGCATCCACCACAACGAGTTGGCCGCCGCCGCCGATCCGACCGCGTTTGCGGTCAACAAAATGGAACTGGAATTTCTGAAGGCGGCGCGGATCGACGACGCGCTTTTGGTAAAGACCGCGTTCGAAACGATGCGCGGTCCGCGCATCTTCATTTCGCAAGCGCTCGAAAAGGCGGGCGAAATCCTGGTCACCGCCAAGGTTCAGGTCTGTTGCATCAACCTCACGGGGCGGGCCAAGAAGCCGCCGGCAATGCTTTTAGAGCGGCTTAAACCATTTCTAGAACCTTCCGCGTCCAGCTTTTGACAAACTCATACGGCTCTACACCGTGTGGGGAGCGCGGCTGATTACGAAGCCGCGATAGCGGGAGCGAGCATGGAATCCGGCGCAGAGCAGATCACGGTTTTGACCCTCTTCCTTCAGGCCGACCCGGTCGTGAAGGGCGTCATGCTGATCTTGGCGGTAGCTTCGATCTGGTCCTGGGCGATCGCGGTCGAGAAATGGCTGCAGTTCGGCGAACTCGAACAGAACGCGCGCAAGTTCGAACGCGAGTTCTGGTCCGGCCGCTCGCTTGACGATATGGAAGATCGCGGTGAGCGCCCGCGCGATGCGCTGGCGCGGGTCTATGCCGCCGCGTCGCGCGAATGGCGTGAAGCGCGCCGTACCGGGACGGCCGGCGAAAATGCCCAACTCATGCTCGATCGCGTCGACCGGCTGATGCAGGCGCAGGTCGCGCGCGAATTGGGCCGCGCCTCGCGCAACATGGGCGTGCTCGCCACAGTCGGCGCCTCGGCGCCGTTCATCGGTCTGTTCGGTACGGTGTGGGGCATCATGAACGCCTTCACTAACATCGCCGCGCAGCAACAAACCAATCTCGCCGTCGTCGCGCCCGGCATTGCCGAAGCGCTGTTCGCGACCGCGCTCGGTCTCGTCGCCGCCATTCCCGCGGTCATCTTCTACAACAAGTTCACCGGCGACCTCGATCGCTTCGGCGATCGCCTCGACACATTCAGCGATGAAGTCGCCGCGCGTCTGTCGCGCCGGCTGAGCGAGCGCGGCTGATGGCGGGCGGGCTTGCCGCTTCCTCACGGCGCGGCGGCCGCGGGCGCAGATCGGCGCGGCGCGGACGCCTCAGTGAGATCAACGTTACGCCATTCGTGGACGTGATGCTTGTGCTGCTCATCGTGTTCATGGTCACCGCGCCGCTGCTGACGGTCGGCGTGCCGGTTGAATTGCCGCGCACCGATGCAAAGCAGCTTGAGAGCGAAACCGATCCGCTCTCGATCACCATCCGCGAGGACGGCACGATCTATGTGCAGGAAAGCGTGGTGACGGCCGACGAACTGGTCGCGAAGATGCGCGCCATTTCGCGCGAAGGTTACGATCGCCGCGTCTTCATCCGCGCTGACGCCACCG
>JADLHI010000359.1 GCA_020848895.1 Hyphomonadaceae bacterium | reverse complement strand
CCATCCTTCACGAAGAAGATATTGGCGCCGGTGCCTTCGGCGATCTGACCGCGCCAATCCATCATGATGGCGTCGTCGAAGCCGGCGTCGGTCGCGGCATGGCGCGAGAGCGTGCAGATCATGTAGAGGCCAGCGGCTTTAGAGTTGCACGGCGCGGTGTCGGGCGCGGGCCGGCGCCACGGCGCAACCATCAGACGCACGCCCTTCATCTTGTCGGCGAAGTAATCGCCCCAAACCCACGAGGCGATGGCGACGTGCACGTCATCGCGCTTGGCGGAAACGCCCATTTGCTCGGAGCCGCGCCAGGCGATGGCCCGTAGGTAGCAGTTCGGCGTTTTCTGGCGCGACACCAATTCAGCCTTGGCGCGGTCGATCTCTTCGGCGCTGTAGGGAAGTTGGAAGCCAAGCAGCTTGGCTGAGGTATGAAGACGTTCGCTGTGTTCGCGGCTCTTGAAGATTGCGCCATCATAGGCGCGCTCGCCCTCGAACACGGCGGAGGCGTAGTGCATGGCGTGCGTGAGGACGTGGACGCGGGCGTCGCGGTGCGGGATGAACTCGCCGTCCAGCCAAATCCAGCCATCGCGATCGTCGAAAGACTGCGCCGCCATCCATTCCTCCTCTATGATCGGACCTTGCCGATTGGCCGCGCCGGTGGAATTGTGCGGTGCAGCAGGGTTGGTTTTTCAGAGTATTGTGTGTCTCGCGGCATGAGTGTCAACGAACTAGCGTTAGGTGTAGAAATATCTGCCTTTGATTTAGGCATGATGGGGTGGTTTGCACCCTTCGGCGCCCGCCTTTGCCGGGAGCGCCGCACATGAATGCCGCGCCCGCCTTCGACGCGCTCGACCGGCCGCCGCATCTCCTCTTGGTTGATGACGACGACCGCATCCGCGAACTGCTCAAAAAGTACCTCGCGCAAGCCGGCGCGCGGGTCTCGGCGGCGGCGGACGCGGCCGGCGCGCGCAAGCTCCTGGACGGGATGGATTTCGACCTCCTGATCCTCGACGTGATGATGCCGGTCGAAGACGGCTTCTCGCTGGCGGAAAGCGTGCGGAAAACGTCCAAGGTGCCGATCGTATTCATGACGGCGCGAGGACTGGCGGAGGATCGCATCCGCGGCCTTTCCATCGGCGCCGACGATTACGTGCCGAAGCCGTTTGAGCCGGCGGAGCTGACATTGCGGATCAACGCCATTCTGCGCCGCACATTGGCCGCGCGCGGCGAAGCGCCCGAGATCGTCACCTTCGGGCCGTTCAGCTTCAACAGCGCGCGCGGCGAGCTTTCGCGCGAAGGCGCCACGGTGCGGCTCACAGAAGCCGAAGTAGCGCTGCTGCGCATCCTGGCGGCGCGGCCCGGCGAAGTGATCAGCCGCGAAGAACTGGCCAAGCGCACAGGCGCTGGGCTTGAGCGCTCAGTCGATGTGCAAGTGACGCGCTTGCGCCGCAAAGTGGAAGTCGATCCGCGCGCGCCGGTGTTTCTGCAAACCGTGCGCGGCGTTGGCTACCGGTTGGCGGCCGACTGATGGACGCGCCCGCTCCCCGCATGCGCTTTCGCGACATCCTGCCGAAGGGATTGTACTGGCGCACGCTGTTGATCATCGTGGCGCCGGCGGCGTTGCTGCAGCTCATCATCACGCTCGTCTTTCTGGACGATCACTGGCAGGCGACGTCGAAACGCATGAGCCAAGGCGTGGCGGCGGACGTAGCGCTGATCATTCAACTCTACGAACGCGATCCGACGCAGGAAAACTTCGAGCAGCTGCGCGAGTACGCCATGCGGCCGCTGCGCCTGGAGATCGACCTGCAGCCCGGCGCTGAGCTGGCCGTGCCGCGCTGCCGCGCTTGGGGTTCGACGCTCGATCGCTATCTGCTGCGCTCGCTGCAAACCGACATCAACCGCGAGGTGTTCTACGATTCTACCTGCCCCGGCCCGCAGGTGATCATCCGCGTGCCGATCGAGCACGGCGTGCTGCAACTGAAGGCGTATCGCGACCGCGTGCAGGCGCGATCAGGACCGCTGTTCGTTGCGTGGATTTCCGGCGCTACGATCTTTCTGATCGTTGTTTCGGTCATCTTCATCCGCAACCAGGTGCGGCCGATCGAAAATCTCGCGGACGCGATGGAGAGGTTCGGGCGGGGCGAAGATACCGGATACATCCGCGCGCGCGGCGCGCGGGAAGTGCGCGGCGCGACGCTGGCGTTTCAGGACATGCGCCAGCGAATACGCAAGCACATAGACCAGCGCTCGCAGCTGCTTGCGGGCGTCAGTCACGATCTGCGCACGCCGCTGACGCGGCTCAAGCTGCAACTCGCGATGATGCCGCAATCGCCGGAGATTGATGATATCAAGCGCGACCTCGCGGAGATGGAGCAGACGCTCGACGAATATTTGGCGTTCGCCAAAGGCATCTCCGACGAAGCGCCGGAACTCGTCGATATCACCAAGGCCGTCAGTGAGATCGTCGCTGACGCCGCGCGCGGCGGAGCGGATGTCGCGGTTGTCGGAGAGCAAGACGCAGTCTCGATGCCGGGACGCGCGCGGGCGCTGAAACGCTGCCTTGCGAACCTCATCGATAACGCCGCCGCTCATGGCGACCGCGTCCAAGTCGCCGTTGCGAGCACGGACCAATTCATCACCGTCAGCGTCGATGACAACGGCCCAGGCATTCCAGAAGAACTTTACGAGGAAGCCTTCCGCCCCTTCTCCCGGCTCGATGAAACGCGGTCGCGTAACCAGAAAGGCGTGGGCCTGGGGCTCGCCATTGCGCGCGACGTCGCCCGCAGCCATGGCGGCGATATTCTGTTGAGCCGCAGCCCCTTAGGCGGCCTGCGCGCATCGTTGCGGTTGCCGCGCCCCGCGTGAGGCCTGTGGATAAAATCTTCTTCACCTGCGGGCGCCGCTAGCGGGGAACAGCAGGTTGGCGCTAAGCGCGCCGGCGTCGTATAGGGCATGTGATGGACGATACCGGCGAACGCGATTGGACCTCCCGCGCAAGAATTTGCATCGACTTCGGCACGGCTTTGTCGAAGGCGGCGATCTGCCTCGACCCGATGCTGCCGTTGGAAGTGGGCGTGAAGCCGCTGCCGATTGGCGCGATCTCGGGCGCGGAGCATCCGCTGCTGACGCCGTCGGTGATTTATGTCGACGATGGGCGCGTCTATTTCGGACCGCAGGCGCTGCAGCACGCGCATCGCGGCGTCGATACGGCGCGCGATCCGCTGATCTCGTTCAAGACCGTGCTCGGCGCCACCAATGTGCAGGACGCGCTGCAGACCAAGCTGCGTCCGTCAATGGACCCGACCGGCACGTTCAAACACCGCGACGCGCTGGTGCTTTACATCGCCTATCTCGACCAACTGATCCGCGAGGCGCTGGACCTTGCGCCCAACATGCCGCGCGGCGTCATCAATTCACGCCGGCGCTATACCAGCCCAGTTTGGCGCCCCGGCAGCGGCATCGATACGGCGTTCGAAGCGATCTTCAATGAGGCGGCCGCCGTCTCCGATCGCCTCGGCCGTCAGTTCCTGCTGCAAGGCGAAGGCATCTCCATCGCCCAGTGCAAAGAGGCGCTTGATCGCGCCGCTCAAGCGCCCGGCAACGGCATGCTGGAAACCGGCATTTTCGAACCGCACGCCGCCGCCGCCGCCGCGCTCGCGTTCACCTCGCAGCCGACGCGCTTCGTCATGGTGCTCGACATCGGCGCCGGCACCAACGACATGGCTGCGTTCGATTTCGATGAAAGCGTCGAGCCGCCATCGCTCAGCGAGATCAAGGAAGCGCGCCAATGCAGCGCGCTCGCCGGCGACGAAGTCGATCGCATCCTGATCGAGCTGATGCTGCGCAAAGCCGGCTTTGACCGCAACAATCCCGATGACATGCGCACGCTGCGCGCCGCCCGCCTCACCGCGCGGGAACTGAAGAAGGACATATTCCGGCACGGCAAGTGCACGATGCGCGTCGGCCGCAAGCACATCACCGTGCTCGCCAAGGAATTGGCCGACGATCCGAACTTCCGCACCTACCAGCAGGCGCTGGCGCAAACGATCGCCGCGAGCCTTCGCATCGTGGCGCAGCGCGCCCAATCGGTCGGCGGCACGCACATCGATGTCGTGCTCGCGGGCGGCGGTTCGCATCTGCCGTTCCTGACGGCGCTCGTTCAACACGCCGGCAATAGCGTGGCGCAGGGCATCCAATTGCGCATTGGCCCGCTTTCGCCGGCCAACCCGCTCTACACCAGCATCGACTCTTCGCTGCGCGAAGTCTTTCCGCAGATCGCGATGGCGGTCGGCGGCGCGCTGGTGGAGATGATGCCGGCGCGATGAGCGCCATCCTCAAGCTCGCGCGCAACGATGAGGGCGAGCCGGAGATTTTCCGCTCTATCCAAGGCGAAGGCCCGGCGCTTGGCCGGCCGCGTACGTTCGTGCGGCTTTCCGGCTGCAATCTGCACTGCGTCTGGTGCGACACCGCCTATACGTGGAATTGGGTAGGCACGCCGTTCGCGCACGAGAGCGGCAAGAAGTTCGATCCCAGCGCCGAGATGATTAAGCTGAGCGCCGCTGAGGCCGCGGCGCGCATCCGCGCGTTGCCGAGCGAAGGCGTCGTCATCACTGGCGGCGAGCCGTTGTTGCAGATGGAAGCGTTGATCGAGATGATCGATGCGCTGCGTGAGCACGATCATCGCGCGCTGGTGGAGATCGAGACCAATGGATCGATCATGCCGAGCGACGCTCTCGTGGAGCGCATCGACTATTTCGTGGTGTCGCCGAAACTGGCGCATTCGGGAAACGATGCCGATGTGGCGCTAAAGCCGGAGGCCTTGCGGCGCTATGCGCAAATCCCAGGGGCGTTTTTGAAGTTTGTCGCCAAGGACGTGAGCGATGTCGAGACCGCGGCCGAGATCGCGGAGCTTTACGGCTTCCCGGCGCAGCGCATCTACATCATGCCGGAAGGCACGGCCTCCGAAGGCGTGCGCGCGCGTGGGGCTGCACTGATCGACGCCGTCATCACACACGGCTTCAACTACTCAGACCGTCTGCACATCCATCTCTTCGGCCAAAAGCGCGGAATCTAGCTCCTCGTCGGTGCCCATGGGTTCCGGATCGCGCTCCGCGCGTCCGGAATGACGAGGTCACTGCGTTACGTCGCGCGCCAGATCGGGAAACACTTTCGAGACTTTGCTCAGCAGGTACTGGCCATACGTGCCGCTGAAGGCGTGGACGTTGGCGCGGTCCCAGCGTTCGCGGCTGTCGTCGTGGGCGTTTGCGTGCGCTGGCAACGGCACAATCTCCGCGTTCCAGCCTGGATCGAAGAAGAATGGAAACGAGAGCCGGCTCTTGCCGCTGATGTTGCGGACGCGATGCGGCGTCGAGCGATAGACGCCGCCGGTGAGGCGATCCAGCATGTCGCCGATGTTGCAGACGAGCGCGCCTTCGATTGGCGGCGCTTCGATCCAGCCGTTTGGCGTCTTCACTTGCAGGCCGCCGTTTTCATCCTGCGCCAGCAATGTCAGCAGGCCGTAATCGGTGTGCTCGCCAACGCCCCAGCCTTCGCCGTCGTCCGCCGGATATTCGAAGACTCGAAACAGCAATGTCGGATCGGCAGTGTAGGTGCGCCGGAAATACTGAGCGTCGAGTCCCAGACTGAGCGCCACGCCTTGCATGATGGCGTGCGCGGAGCGTGTCGCTTCGTCCATGAAGCGCAGCACCGCCGGCTTCAGTTCGGGCACGGCATCGGGAAAGAGGTTTGCGCCATGCAATGCGAGGCCAGCGCGTACGCGCGGATCGTCGGCGCCAAGTTCCTGGCCGAAATAGAGCCCCTGCTTTGAATCCGGCTTGCCGCTGGTCAGTTCGCCGCCAACGGGGAAGTAACCGCGCCACGCGCGCCCGCCCCGCGCCATGGCGATTTTCATCTTTTGCGACTCCGGCAGCGCAAAGAACTTGCGGCTCGCCCGATCGAGCGCGCTCAGCGTATCGGCGCCAATCGCGTGCCCAGTCGCGTAGAAGAACCCCAGCTCCCGGCACGCCGCGCCGATGGCGTCGGCTGCGCGCTTATCGCCCCCGCCAAGCAATGGCGAAACGTCGATGACCGGAAGGCTCTCCATGGCCGCACCCTAGCAGATGGGAACAAAACCGCGACCACATGGGTTGTCGCTTGACGCGCTTGATATGGGGATTGCCGTGCGCTGCTGGCTATTTTTCAATCGGGACCTGGGGCCTGACGTACCTGAAGCGCACGAAGTTCTCCGTTTTCAGGAGACCGCGCGAGCGCTCGATATCGAATTGCTGGTGCTGAAGCCGAGCGAATTCGATCTGGTGGTCGATTCCAAACATGGCTGGTCGGCCATCTATCAGGGGCGCGAGCTTTATAAGCCCGATCTCATCATCCCCCGCTGCGGCAGCGAGACGGGTTATTTCACGCTCGCGGTTCTGCGGCACTTCGAGCGTCAGGGCGTGGCGATCGCGAACAGCCCGGCGGCGGTGGAGTCGGTCGCGGACAAGTTGCACACGCTGCAAGTGCTGGCCGGGGCGAAACTGCCGATACCCAAAACCATCCTTGGCAAATTCCCGGCGGACGTGGACCTGGTTCAACGCGAGCTTGGCTTTCCTGTCGTTGTCAAGAAACTGCGCGGCACGCGCGGCGCGGGCGTCGTGCTATGCAACAGCCGCGGCGATTTTGACGATCTCGCCAATCTGCTCGACGGCGCGACGGCGGCATCGGATTTTCTCTTCCAGCAATACATCAAGGCCAGTCATGGCCGCGACGTGCGGGTGCTGGTGATTGACGGGCGCGTCGTCGCGGCGATGGAGCGCCAGTCGAGCGACGGCGGCTTCAAATCGAACATTTCGCTCGGCGGCAGCGGCAAACCGTTTGTGCCCACGCCGGAAATGGCTGAGCTTGCGGTGCAGGTTGCGCGCGAACT
>JADLHI010000358.1 GCA_020848895.1 Hyphomonadaceae bacterium | reverse complement strand
GGATGACGCCCGAGACGTAGGCCATCGCATCCTTGGCGGTGAACATCATCTCGCGATAGTCGCGGCGGTTGTCGGCGGTGTTGTCCACGCCGATCGCATCCATCCGCTTGCCCATCGTGCCCGTGGATTCATCCGCCGCCAGGATGCCCTTGCCCGGCTGCACCATGGCGTCCGCGACTTTGTTCAATGCCTCGAGATTCACTGCTCCGCCCCGTCATTTGATTGGATGGCGGGTGTCTAACCCACCCTTCGCAAAAACGCCACGCTTGCAGCATCGGCATTGCAGGATAGGTTATCTGCCTATTTTCATTGGCAAAACACGCTCGACCATAGGTCGAAATTTCTCCTAGTAGGTTCGCTCCGCTACCGCTTTTCACTCCGATCGGAAGTGGTATGGTTAACGAAAGGCAACAATCGGCAACCGGGGGGAAGTCGAATGACTGAGCAATCTTCTGCGCAGCAGCAAATGACACTCGTTGGGCGCCAAGCCAAAGGCAGTTGGTTTGGTCGTTTCGCGTTTGGACTCGTTGGTCTGCTGCTCGTGACGTTGAAGCTTATGGACTTCGGTGCAGCACACGGCTGGAATTTTCTGTCGGACTTCCAGCGCCACATCTCGGAGGTGCATTGGGATTTGTGGCGGGGCGTCGGGATCGTCATCCTTGACAGTTTCGCCGCCGCTGCCGTGATATCGATCGCGTTGACGTACATCATCGTGACGAACACCTTCAACACGACAACCATCGAAGCGAGTGAGGAGTTCACGCAAGCGATTGCCGATATTCAAGCGAAGGTCGCAACATTCGGGCGGCAACTCGCCGCGAACAGATTGGCGGATGAGAAAATACTGAAAGATCTGCTGGACTACGCAGCAACGCAGCAGAACGCGACATTACGTCGGCGACTAAACGATGACGATGAACTGTTCAGACGCCTCGTGAAAGCACTGTCAGCCGCAGTCGAGGACGTGAATCGATCACGGCCTCAGGACGAGAAAGGCGAAGCAGCCTAGTCGGCGAGTAAGCGTCTGATGTCAGCCGATGCTGCTTGCATGTCGCGCACAAGTTCATCGAAGGTGCCGAGCAGCGCGCTCAATTGAACGGAACGATCAGCGCTCAGTTCTTGCTGGTCAATCTTAGTCAGCAACGTCGAAAATTCACTCGCAAGCATCGCAACGTCCGCAGCGCGGAATCGATTTGCCTCAACACGCTGTTCAAGCGGCGCGTTTGTGTCGTTTGCGCTGTTTAGCGCCTCCGAACCAATCATACCCATTCTCGTTATTGTTTTCTTCGACCTGTTCGGTCGCACGATTCGATAACTCTCCCTAGTCGGCAGAGTTTCGCCGTGCACGTAACGAAACCGTAATTTCGCAGTTATCCTCACCCAGCCTTAGCCAATTCCGCCTCGAGCACCGAAACCAGACGCGGATCGTCGGCGGCCACGTCCGGCGAGAAGCGCGCGACCACAGCGCCGTTTCGGCCGACGACGAACTTCTCGAAGTTCCACAGAATGCCAGGCGCGGCGCCGCCAAGATTCTTGCCCGCGAGCCGTTCGCGGAACGGGCCTTCGCCAGTGGCGTTGGGTTGGGCGGCGATGAGTGCCGCATAGAGCGGATGTTGATCAGCGCCCGCGACCGAGATCTTCGAGTACATCGGAAACTGCACCGCGTATGTCGTCGCGCAGAAATCCGCGATCTCGCTGTCGCTGCCCGGCTCTTGGCCAAGGAAGTTGTTGGCCGGAAAGCCCAACACGTCGAGGCCGGCGGCGCGCTTGTCTTCGAAGAGCTTCTCAAGCCCCGCATATTGCGGCGTCAGCCCGCACTTCGACGCGACGTTGACGATCAAGAGCACTTTGCCCTTGTGCGCGGCGAGCGTATCGGCGCCGCCATCGATGCGCTTCAGCTGAATATCCTGCAGTGCCGCCATGATAAATTTCTCCCAGCGCTTTAGCGCTTCAACACCGGCCTAGCGCTTCAGCGCTTCGACCCCAGGGAGGGCCTTGCCCTCCATCCATTCCAAAAACGCGCCGCCTGCCGTCGAGACGAACGTGAAATCGCCCGCGACGCCGGCATGATTTAGGGCCGCGACCGTGTCGCCGCCACCGGCCACTGCGATCAGCTTGCCGTTCTTCGCGAGTTCAGCCGCTTCTTGCGCCGCAATCACCGTGGCCTGATCGAACGGCGGCACTTCGAAGACGCCGAGCGGGCCGTTCCAGATCAAGGTGTGCGAGTGCTTCATTGCCTCGCGCAGTTTGCGCACGGTCTTTTCGCCGGCGTCCAAAATCTTGTCGTCGGCGCCGATTTCATCGAGGCCGCAGATGCGCGCTTCGGCGTGCGGCTTCACTTCTTTGGCGACCACGACATCGACCGGCAGCAAGATTTCGCACTTGCCTTTCGCGGCTTCGAGAATTTGACGCGCGGTATCGGCCATATCCTTCTCAGCCAGCGAACCGCCGATCTCGACGCCTTGCGCATAGAGGAAAGTGTTCGCCATGCCGCCGCCAATTGCGAGCTTGTCGAGCTTGGCGATCAGGTTCTGCAGCAGCTCAAGCTTCGTCGAAACCTTGGCGCCGCCGACAATCCCCAGCACCGGCCGCTTCGCATTGCCCAACGCGCTGTCGAGCGCATCAAGCTCGCGCTCCATCTGCTTGCCCGCGTAAGCCGGGAGGATATGCGCGACGCCTTCGGTGGAAGCATGCGCGCGGTGCGCGGCGGAAAACGCGTCGTTCACATAGAAATCGCCAAGCGCCGCGATTTGCTTTGCCAGCTCCGGATCGTTCTTCTCTTCGCCGGCGTGATAGCGTGTGTTCTCTAACAAGATGACGCCGCCCGCCGGCAGCGCCTCGATCGCCGCCTTCGCGGCGTCACCCACGCAATCGTCCGCGAACGCCACCGGCGCGCCGAGCAGTTTCGCCAGTGGCCCCGCCACCGGCTTCAGCGACATTTCCGGCACGCGCTTGCCCTTCGGCCGATCGAAGTGTGCGAGCAGAGCGACTTTGCAGCCTTTGGCCGTCAGCGCCTTGATCGTCGGCAGCGCCGCGCGCAGCCGTGTGTCATCGCTTACCGCGCCGTCCAGCATCGGAACATTGAAGTCCACGCGCACCAGCGCGGTCTTGCCTTCAGGCGCATCTTCAATCCGGCGAAAGCTCATATCGTGTCCTCAACACCCATTCCCGGATGCGCGCAGCGCAGTCCGGGACCCATAAACTCGTTTGCCCGCGGGTTCGCAAGATGTCGTAACGCCCACAAACATCCGTGTTTATGGGTCCTGGGCTCTTCGCTTCGCGAAGCCCCCGGGAATGGGTGATCACCCGATCAAGAAGTCCTTCTTACCCAGCTCAATCCCGTTATGGCGCAGGATCGCGTAGGCCATCGTGGTGTGGAAATAGAAGTTCGGCATCGCCCACTGGTTCACATAGTCGAGGCCGGAGAACTTGAGTTCCATGTTCGGAATCTTGATGGTGATTTCGCGCGTCTCCGAGCCGTCCAACTGCTCGGGTTTGAAGCTCTCGACGATCGACAGCACTTTCTTGATCCGCGCCTGCAGATCGGCGAACGTGGTCTCGGTGTCTTCGATCGCTTCGATCTGTGCGCCGGCGAGGCGCGCAACGCAGCCCTTGGCGTGATCGGTGGCGATTTGCACTTGCTTGGTCAGCGGAAACATGTCGGGCGCCAGCCGCGCGCTGAGCAGCACCGCCGGATCATAGCCCTTCGCCTTCGCTTGCTGTTCGGCCTTCGCCAGCATCGAAGCGAGATTGTTCAGATTGCGCACGAAGACAGGCGCGCTCACGGCGTGCATGGAAACTTTGGTCATGACTTAGATGATGCCCCCGGCGACAAGGCCGAGCCAATAGCAGCCGACCTGGATGGAGATGATGACGACAAAGCCGAAGGTCATCACCGTCGCCCAGGTCGCGCCGCGCAACCGGTTCAACACCGAATTTCGCGTGACGGTCCAATAGGCCAGCATCGAGATCGCCGCTAGTGCTGTGAGCCACACCGGAGCATCGAAAAGCCCGCACGCGAATGCTGCGAGCGCGAAGCCAAGCTCCGACGCCGCATTTGATAAGCTGCGATAGTGCCGCTTGGCGCGCATCGCGTGATTGGCGCACGCTGTCTGCATTAACGCTGTAGCGTTCATCCCAGAAGTGTATGGACCGCCGGCGTCTCGCCGGCCAGCGCCGCTGCATGCCGGCGAGACGCCGGCGATCCCTACTACGGCGCGATCGCGTTCAATGCGTAGGCGAGCAGGAAGCCGATCCACGGAAACGAAATGCCGCTGAGGATGGCGATAGCTATGGTTTTCCAATCCGTCCCAGTGAGCCGCCGCGCGAGAAAGAACTCGCTCGCCACCCAAGCCGCGGCTGCGCCGATGAAGAAGATGCGATAGCCCAGCTCAAAGTGCTCAACCGCAAGCAACGCCGTGCCAAGCCCCACCCCCATCCCCCAAAGCTGGCCCTTCGCGACAGGCGTGAGGTGAGGGAGGCGGAATTTCATCAGTCCACGATCACGCCTTTGCCGCCGACGACGCGGATGCG
>JADLHI010000357.1 GCA_020848895.1 Hyphomonadaceae bacterium | reverse complement strand
TGGTTTTCACGCATTCACCAGCTTTCTGAACGAGAGCTTAAACCTGCTCGTGCATAGTCATGTTCATGACGGCGATCCCCCACGCCGCCTTGGCCCTCACCAGCGCCCTTGACCGCTTTGGGCACGCAAGTGTGCGTGTGCTCGAAGCGGTCACTGGCGGTGATGATGGGGACTTGGGCGCGGCTCTCGTCGAGATGACGGAAGCCAAGACGCAGGCGAAAGCCGGCGTCGCGGTGATCCGCTTTGCCGATGAAATGTACCAAGCGCTGCTTGAAATCGGCCAAGAGCCTCAGCGGCGATAAGTCGAATTCGCTGACACGAGCACGGCGCGCGCGAGTGCGTCGAACAGCACTTTCGATGCCGACTCGTAGCGCGGCTTTAGCGCCGCGTCGACGCCGACATCGTTCCAACTGCCCATCGCGCCAAACACCCAGGCCCGGCCCGCGGCCTTGAGCAAGCGCTCGGCCTCCGGCTTCATCTTAGCGAAACGCAAGAATTCGAGCGGATATGGCAGGTCTTTGCCCTCAAGCGTCTCGCGCGCGGCGACGAATATGTCGGCAAAGCCGGCGCCAGGAATGGCGCGCGCGACAGGCTCGATGTTCAAGAGCGCGTCGCGCAGATCGATCGAGGCGCCTTTGATATTGGTATCGACGCTCTCCGCCGAGGCTGCCTCCCCGATCAAAATGTAAGCGCTGAGCCAAATCTTCTTGTCAGCCGCCTTTTGATCGCCGACGCGATCGAAGCCTTCCCACAATTCGGAATGATCGCCGTACACCGCCTCGATCAGCCAGCGTGGGCCGCCGCCGACCATGCCGACAAGCAGCCGCTCGTCGATGTGGCCAAGCTTCTTGTTCTGCTGCATCGGTGCGTTGTGCAGGCGCAAGCCGCGGCAGTGGCGCTTCTTCAGCTTGTCAAACCAATCGGTCACACCCTGCGCCACGTGCCTTAAGGCGCCCGCGTCGCGCGGCGTCATAAAATCGAGCGAAGCGGAAAAGCGGAAGATCGGATCGTTCGGGTAGAACCCGGCCACGTCGCGCCCGCTCAGCGCCGCGTTGCCGACGGCGGTGAGAGCCAGTGCGCGAAGGATCGGAACTTGCACGTCTCAGTCCTTGAAATAGTCTCGCATTAGTTCTGTAGCCCACGCCGGCTGGCGCGTTGCGCCTATAGGCGCGAATTCATCCATCCAAGGCTTCACGTCTAGCACGGGCGTGCCGTCAATCGCATCCAGCCCGCGCACAGTGAGCACGCGGCCATCGACTTTGACAATGGCGGCACGCGTCAGGCCAATGCGGTTGGGCCGCGCTTTGCCGCGCTGACTGAATATGCCGACGAGCGGCCAATCGGCCCGCTCTCGCGGATGGCGCGCGCCAGTCTCGATTTTCGCGGGGTTCACCTGGTGCATGAAGAACAGCACCTCGACATGGCTGAAATCGCCGAGACCGTAGAAGGCGGCTTCCTCGAACGCCGCATCGAGGACGATCTCCGCGTCCACGGCGCCCCAGAAATCGTCGCTCAAATCCTTGCGCGGCGAACGGACAATTGCGATCGGCGTCACTTCGAGCGTCATTCACGTCTCCATTGGCGCGTCAGTGCTTGGCCGCGGCCGCCTCCGCCTTGGAGCGCGAGCGAATGTTGAGCAACTCGACGACCAGCGAGAACGCGATGGCGAAGTAGAGGTAGCCGCGTGGGATGTGGAAGCCCAGGCCATCCGCCACCAGCGCGACACCGACCAGCAGGATGAACGCCAAGGCCAGCATCTTCATCGTCGGATGCTCTTCGATGTAGTTCGCAAGCGGCTCAGCCGCGACCGCCATGACCAGGGTCGAAATCACGACCGCCAGAATCATAACCGGCAACAAGTCGGTCATGCCGACGGCGGTGATCACGCTGTCGAGGGAGAAGACGATGTTGATCACCGCAAGCTGCACCAGCACATCGGTGAACTTGTTCTTGGCTTCCGCCTCCTCGTGGTGAGCGCCCTGGACCGCCGAGTGAATTTCCTGCGTGCCCTTCACAAGCAAAAACAAGCCGCCGCCCAGAAGGATGAGATCCTTGATCGTGAACGCGATGAATTCCTCGACGTGCTCGGTTATGCCGATCATTCCCGGCCAGGACTCGGGCAGGTGAAACAGCGGATGCTCGTCGAGCTGGATGATCCAGAAGATGCCGGCGAGCATGATGATGCGCAGCACCATCGCGCCCCAGACGCCAAAGCGGCGCGCATCGCGCTGCTGTTTGCCCTTGAGCTTGCCGATGGCGATCGAGACGAAGAGCAGGTTATCGATCCCGAGCACGATTTCGAGAAAGGTCAGCGCCGTCAGGCTGAGCCAGAAGGCAGGCGTGGCCAAAATTTCCATGTGCTCAAATCTCCGCGCTCCCTAACGCCTGAACAGAACCGCTACGTCAAGGACGTGCGTGCGCGCGCGGGACGTGCTTAAAGGGTCAAATCTTTCGGAGAAGCAATATGCGGCGATCTTTCCTGGCGCTTGGTTTCATCCTGGCGGCGTGCGCGTCGCCGCCGGTTGCTGTGACCAGTTCAACCTTGGTGGCGGCCGACGCGGCGACTTCGCTCGC
>JADLHI010000356.1 GCA_020848895.1 Hyphomonadaceae bacterium | reverse complement strand
CGGCGTAGCGAAACTCTGATCGGCCGGCCTGAGAACGTGCGCGCGCTTTATGCTGAGCGGCTGGAGACGCATCGGCGCGCGATCAGGCAAGCGGGCGCGAACTTTGGCTTCCCCGCTCTCTTGCATCGCACCGACCATGGCGCGGCGCCGGCGCTGGCGTTGCTGATCGCGCTGGTTTCGGAGCGGTTCGCTTGAGCCGCCCGACTTCATTTGCGCTGCTGCGCTCCCCCTCCTCTCGAGAGGAGGGGGTCGGGGGGTGGGGTGACGCGCCGCTCATCCGGTACGCGCGAGAAATTCAAACTGCGGCGCTTCACCCCGCCCCCTGCCCCCTCCCCTCAAGGGGAGGGGAAAATAGCGTGGAGCGGTTCGCTTGAGTTTCGGGCCGTTTTTGTTTGGGGCGCCGGGCGCGTTGCTGGCTTTGCTGGCGTTGCCGGTGCTGTTCTTCATCATGCGCGCGACGCCGCCACCGCCGCAGCGCGAACAGTTTCCGCCGGCGCGTTTGCTAGAAGGCTTGCGCACCGACGATCAGAGTCGCGAGCGGGCGCCGTGGTGGCTGGTGCTGTTTCGGATGCTGGCGGCGGCGCTGTTAATCTTGGCGTTCGCGCGGCCGAGCTTGGCGCCGCAAGCGAGCGATAGCCCGCTTGGTGGGCGGACGTTGATCGTCATCGATGATGGCTGGACCGCGGCGCCGGCATGGAGCGAAGTGCGCAACGCGGCGAATGCGGCGATCGCGCAAGCGGAACGCGCGCGTGCGCCGATCTTCATGCTGTTCACCGCGCCGAGCACACGGCCGCGTGATCCGGGTGAAGCGCTGACGGCGGCGGACGCGAAGTCGCGCGTGCAGCGATTGGAGCCGCAGCCTTGGCGGCCCGATCGTGCGGATGCGGCGGCGCGGCTGGCGCGGACCGAAGGCAATTTCGATCGCATCGTTTGGATCACGGACGGTTTGAACGATGCGGGTGCGGAAGCGTTGGCGGCGGAGTTGCAGCGGCGTGGGCCGGTGACAGCGCGGATTCCGGCGCAGACGGCGCGCGGCATTGTCTCGGGATCGGTGACGCCGCAAGGCGTTGTGATTGAAGCGCGGCGGGCGGCGAATGGATCGGCTGTTGGTGCGGTGACAGCGGAGACGGCGGAGGGCCGTTCACTGGGCGCGGCGGAGCTGCAGTTTCAGGGCGATGCGCTGACGGCGAGCGCGCGGATCGCGTTGCCGCCGGAGATCGCGGCGCGGGCGGCGCGGGTACGGATCGTTGGCGAACAGAGCGCTGGCGCGGTGCGGTTGTTGCCGGCGGGCGCGGGGCGACCGTTTGTTGGATTAGTTGATCCGGGTGGCGCGGGGCAGCCGCTGCTGTCGGAATTGTTCTATGTCGATCGGGCGCTGCAGCCGTATGCGAGCTTGCAGCGTGGAAGCATTTCGCAACTCATCGATGCGCGCGCGCAGGCTTTGATTTTGCCGGACGCTGGGCGGATTGCGCCGACGGATAGCGCGGCGCTGCAGCGTTGGCTTGAGAACGGTGGGCTGCTGGTGCGGTTTGCGGGGCCGCGTTTGGCGAACGATGCGGATGAGTTTGTGCCGGTGCGGTTGCGGCCTGGCTCGCGCACGCTGGGCAGCGCGCTGGCGTGGGAGACGCCGCTGAGCATTGGCGCGTTTCCGGCGGACTCTCCTTATGCGGGGATCTCGCCGCCGGCTGACGTGCAGGTGCGGCGGCAGGTGTTGGCGGAGCCGGCTTCGCTTGAAGAAGCGCGCGTATGGGCGACGCTTTCGGACAATTCGCCTCTGGTGACGGCACAGGCGCGCGGGCGCGGGTTGATCGTGCTGTTTCATGTGAGCGCGACGCCTGAATGGTCTGACGTGCCGCTCTCGGGCCTGTTCGTTGAAGTGTTGCGGCGGACGTTGGCGTTTGCGGCGCGCGCGGATGGCGCAGGTGAGCGCGAGATTTCTGGCGGGCCGTTCGTGGCGCAGCGTTTGTTGGATGGCTACGGCTCGCTGGCGCCGGCGCCGCAGGACATGCAGCCGATTGCGCCGGAAGCATTTGCGATTGCGCAGCCTTCGCCGGCGACACCGCCTGGTCTGTATGAGCGCGCCGGTGTTTCGGCGGCGATCGATGCGGTGCGGCCGGATGAGTCATTTCTGCCGCTGGCTTTGCCGGGCGGAATTTCGCGCGCGGGGTTGGGCGCGGTGATCGAACGGCCGCTGGCGGGGTGGTTGTTTGGGTTGGCCGGTTTGATGCTGGCTGTGGATTTGCTGATTGCGCTCCTGCTCGTCGGCAAGCTGCCGCGTTTGCCGCGGCGTGCGCGTGCCGCGGCGGCGATGGTGATCGCCGGACTGGTTGTGTTTAGCGGCGACGCACATGCGCAGAATATGAACGATCCGACGCAGACGTTGCGGCTGGCGTACGTGCGCACGGGGGACTCGCGGATCGATCGCGCCTCGGAGCAGGGTTTGCGGGCGCTCTCGGAAATCTTGACGACGCGCACCTCGGTTGAGCCTGGACCGCCGATGGCGGTCGATCTCGCACGTGATGATCTCTCGACCTACGCGTTTATCTATTGGCCGGCGCCGCCCTCGCCGCGGCGTTTGCCGGATGCGGCGCTGAGCAATGTCGATCGCTATCTGGCGATTGGCGGATTGCTGCTCGTGGATACGCGCGATGCGGGCGTGCAACAGAACGGGCGGCCGGCGCAGGCGATGCTGGCAGGTATTGATGTGCCGCCGCTGGAGCAAGTCACGCAAGAGCATGTGCTGACGCGCTCTTTCTATTTGCTGCGAAGCTTCCCGGGACGGTCGCAATCGGCGCAATTGTGGGCGGAGAGCGCGTCGGCCGCTTCGTCGCGCGATGGCGTGGCGGCGATCTTCATCGGCGATGGCGATTGGGCGAACGCTTGGTCGGGACAAGCGGGCGTCAGCGATCGGCAGCGTGAATTGTCGCTGCGCTTCGGCGTCAACATGGTGATGGTGGCGCTGACCGGAAATTACAAAGCCGACCAAGTGCACGTGCCGGCGTTGCTCGAACGCATGGGCGAAGGCCGGCGATGATCGGTT
>JADLHI010000355.1 GCA_020848895.1 Hyphomonadaceae bacterium | reverse complement strand
TTCGAGGACGCCGTGAAAGCCGCGGTGAAGGCGCGCCCCGGCGAGGCGTACGAAGCGCTTGAGCGTGTGCCCGGTGTCGGCGATGGCGCACGCGCGGCGCTGGTCGCGGCTGCGCCAGAGCTGAAGGCGCCGCACGGCGATCTCTTCGAAGATGGCGAAGCGCCGAAGGTGAAGGGCGTCACGTCGAAAGCATGGCAGGGCCTCAACGACGCCTTCGGCTCGCTGCCCGAAGCCGTCGCCGCGATCAAGGCGGCAGCCAAGCAGGCGCCCGGCGATGACTACATCGAACTCGGCCGCATCGACGGCGTTGGGCCTGTCGCCGCCGATCATCTCGTCGACTTCTTCGCCGAAAAGCACAACACCGACGCGCTCAAGCGCCTGCTCAAAGAAGTGACGCCGAAGGATCAGCCGCGCGCCACCACCTCAAGCAAAGTCTCCGGCCTCACGGTCGTGTTCACCGGCACGCTCGAAAAGATGACGCGTGACGAAGCCAAAGCGCGCGCCATTGCGCTCGGCGCCAAGGTTTCGGGCAGCGTGTCGAAGAAGACCGATCTCGTCGTCGCTGGCCCGGGCGCGGGCTCAAAGCTCGCGGAAGCCGAGAAACACGGCGTCAAAGTCATCGACGAAGACGCCTGGATCGCGCTCAGCAGCTGAGTGGGAGGGCGGCTCAGCGCCGCCCTCCGTTGGTTCACGCAGCAATCGCATCCTCAACGTTCGACGCAAAGCGCGACGCGTTGGTCTGCAAATACTTGTCGAGCGCCGCCGTTAGTTCAGACAGGCTGAGCTTGCCATCGCCATCGGTGTCGAGACTTGAGAAGGCCGAATTTGTTTCGTCGCTTTCCTCGGTCTCCGTCGCCGATGTGAGTTCGCTCAAGCTGATGCCGCCGTCCTCATCGCTGTCCACGGCGGACAGGATGCTCGATGCGACATCAGACGAAGAGCCGCCGCCCGGCGGCGGTCCGCCCGGTGGCGGGCCGCCTGGAGGTGGTCCGCCGGGCGGTGGCCCCATCGCCTCAAGCGATGAAGACAATTCGCTCGCCGTCAGCGAACCGTCGCCGTCGGAATCGAGCGCCGCGAACGCTTCCGCCGCCTTGCTCGAACCCGTCGCTGTCGCTTCCGCAAGACTCAAGGCGCCGTCGCCATCGCTGTCGAGATCGCCGATCATGCGTGTCGCGGCATCCGTGGCGCTGGGTTGTCCGCTTTGCATGTTCAACAATTGCATCAACATATCCGACGACATTTGCGCGCCGCCTATGCCTGTGGTTGTCGTTTTCGACGCCGCGCCCGGCATTTGTTGCCCGGCGCCCGGCATGTTTTTCTCAGTCTTCTGCTGCGGCTGGAAAAGCTCCCGCACCGCCCAGGCAGAAGAACTGCCCGATAATCCCGATATTTGCATGGAAGCAGACGTCCTTCGCTAAGCCGCTGAAGGAATGCGCGCGGCGCCGCGCGCAGAGCGAAGCAACGCGCGTGCTGTGCCACACTTTGACACAGCATTTTCGGCTGAATTCGCCGCAAGTTTGTGTCAGCGCGCTTAACGCGCCTCAGCGGCCCATCGCGATCGCCGTGCCGAGCGTGTCGGCGTATTGCTGAAAGCTGGCGATTTTGCCGTTCTTCACGCGGAAGACGTGCGCAAATTGCGCGCGCATCCTTTTGCCGGTGGCCTTGTTCGTGCCGGCATAATGGCCGAGCGAGACGATGGTGTCGCCGCCGTCGATCATCTCTTCGGAGGTAGCGCTGAAGCCATCCCAATCGCCGCCGATGCGCGCGAACACGCCCATCAGCACCGCCTCCGGCCCGACGTAGGGATTGCGGTCGGCATACGGATAGTTGTCAGCTTCGTTCCAAACGATATCGGGCGCCATGGTGGCGAGAGCGGCAGGCATGTCGCCTGTGGCGAATGCCGCGTAGAGCGCCTTGACCGGTGCGATGTTGCTCATGGGGTTGCTCCTTGCGCCTTGCCGCGCAAATCCGTAAGCGCCGCCACAACGACGACGCCAAGATAGATCGCCAAGATCATCGCACCGCTTTGTGCGCCAAGCGGGCCTTCCGGTTGCGGCGAAAGCATCGCCACGATCTGCAGTGCGATGAGAGCGCCCATGAAGCCGATCGCCGGCCATGCGAAACGCCCCAGCGTCTTGCGGCTCGCCACCCAAGCGGCCCCGCACACGGCGATGAGCCCAATCTCCACGGCCTGCTCAAGTACCGGGTAATTCCAAAGCGCAAAGCCAACGCGCTCGCCGCCGGGCCACAGCGCTAAGTCAGGCCGGTGCACCAAGAGATCGAGCAGCCAATGCGAAAACACCGTCAGCCCCACCGCCACGCTCGCCCATGTCGGCACGAACAGCCGCACCAGCAACGCCGCGCCGATACTCCATACAAGCGCCGCCGGCAGTGAATGCGTCCACGGCATGTAATCGAGCACCAACGTCGAGCCGGGCAGGGTGGAATCGACGCTCGCATGCTCGATGCCGGTGACGATGAACGCCGACCAGCCTATGTCGACAAGCTGCGCCGCCGCCGCAAGCGTCCACATCGGCGCCTTAGGCTCGATCGCCTTCGCCGCCATGGCCGCCGCATAGTGGCCAACGAACATGAGCGCCTCCCGCTAGCGCGCCAGCTCATACATGATGTCGATAAAGCCCATCACCGCGCCGCTCAGACCCTGCACCCGCGGATTGTTGCTGTCGATCAGGAAGTATTCGTTCGGCGCATGCGCGCCATTGCCGTGCCCCAGGCCGAACTGACCGGCCGGCAAGCTCACCGGCGGCGCCGTGAACACCGCGCCAGGCCACGAGCCGGCAAGGCGGGGGTTAAGCGTCGCACGCGCGCCGGCGATGCGATAAGCCGCGAGTTGCGCTTGTACGATGGCGCTGTCTTCAGCGGTTTCAGTCGGATCGTAGCCGCCGCTGACATTCACTTCGATGTCGTTGAAGCCACGCGCATCGAGGTGCGCGCGCAATTTGGCTTGGCATTCCGCGCGTGTCTGGTTCGGCACCAGCCGCATGTCGAGCTTGGCGACGCCGCGATGGGGCAGGATGGTCATGCCGCCCGGCCCGGTATAGCCCGCAACCAGGCCCTCGATATTCACTGTCGGTTGCGAAGCGAGGCGTTCGAGCGCCTGCGCCCATGGCAGGTCGTCGATGAAATGCGAGACGCCGTTGCGTTGCTTGTAGTCTGCCTCGCTGGAGTTGCGCGCGCCTTGCTGGATGAGTTCGCGCTCACGCGCTGTCAGCGGACGCACATTCTCGAACCAGCCATCGATCGCCGGCGTGTTGCCGTCTTCACTGGTCAGCGTGTCGAGCGCGCGCACGAGGCGCCAAACCGGCGCGTCGATCATGGCTTTGGTGCTGGAGTGAATATCGCGCGAGGGGCCTCGGCCCCAACGTTCGCCGCTGGCGATGAGTTCGCACTCGATGATGCCCTTGGCGCCGAGATTGACGCTGACGCCGCCCGTCGTGGGGTCTTGCCACGCGCTCGGGATAAACACGCCAACACACTGGCGCAGCCGCGCCATGATGTCCGGGCGTTGCACAATCTGATGGAAGTGCGGGCTGCCGATTTCTTCTTCGCCTTCGCAGACGAGGACGATGTTAACTGGCGGCTGACGTCCCGCCGCGCGGAGCGCGCGCAGTGCGCCCAGAAACGCAATCTCAGGTCCCTTCTGGTTCACGGCGCCGCGGCCAACCACAACGCGCCCGAGTTCGTTGTCGACAAGCCGCGCTTCGAGCGGTGGCGACGACCATTCCGCCGGATTGAACTGCTTCACATCGTACATGAAATAGACGGCGATGGTTTTCGGCGCGCCGATATCGAGCGTCGCGTAGACGCCAGGCGATCCATCCGTCGGCACGATCTCCGCGGTTTGAAAGCCAGCATCGCGCGCAAGTTGCGCCATATATTCGGCGCCGCCTTGAACGTTGAGGCCTTCAGCGGCGATGGTCGGATTGCGGATCCAATCCTGCAGCAGCGCGACGTTCTCTTCCTTCTGCCGATCGATGATCCGCCGCAGCGCGCCGCGCCCAGGCGTCGCCGCGTCAGCATCTGTGACAGCAAGCAATGGCGCAAGCGCTGCCGCCCCCGCCCACAAACCGCGCCGTGTCGGCTGCGCTACTTGATCGATCTGCGGAATGTCGTCGCGGTCCATGCTTGTCCCCTTCAAAAGAGGGGAAAGCCTAGAGCGGCTTTGTCACGCTTTCCAGCCACGCTTTGGCGTCACCATCGAGTTGCGGGCCGATCTTTTCCCACACGCGCGCGTGGTAGCCGTTGACCCACGCGATCTCTTCCTTCGTGAGCAGAGACTTCACGATGAGATCGCGCGCGATCGGCGCCAGCGTTAGCGTTTCGAAGCCAAGCATCGGCCGCTCGCCGCCCTCAACATCGGCAGCGGGCGTCACCACTTGCAGGTTTTCGATGCGAATGCCGTACGCGCCAGTCTTGTAATAACCCGGCTCGTTCGAGACGATCATGCCTGGCTCAAGCGGCTGCGTGTTCACGAATTTCGCAATCCGATGCGGACCTTCATGCACGCCGAGATAGACACCGACACCGTGGCCAGTGCCGTGATCGTAATCGAGCCCGGCTTCCCATAAGCTCATCCGCGCCAGCGCATCGAGCTGGTGGCCCGTCGTGCCCTTCGGGAAGCGCACACGCGAGAGGGCGATGTGACCCTTCAGAACGCGCGTGAAGCGATCCTTCATTTCCTTCGACGCGCGGCCGATCGCGACAGTGCGTGTGATGTCCGTGGTGCCGTCGAGATATTGCGCGCCGCTATCGATCAAGAACAGCGAGCCGCGCGCCAGCTTGCGGTTGGTCTTCTTCGTCACCCGGTAGTGGACGATGGCGCCGTTCGGCCCCGCGCCCGAAATCGAGTCGAACGAAAGATCCTTCAGCGCGCCGGTGTCAGTACGGAATTGCTCCAGCTTCTGGCATGCTTCGATCTCCTGCACCTTGCCGGTCTGACCTTCCGTCGCCAGCCAATGCAGGAAGCGCGAGACCGGCGCGCCGTCGCGTTGATGCGCCTTGTGCGAGCCTGCGATCTCCTTGGCGTTCTTGCAAGCGCGCGGCAGCACGACCGGGTCTTGTCCGCGCACGATCTCGGCGCCGGCTTTCTTCAGTTCTTCAAAATACCAAGCGCTTGCGGTCGACGGATCGAGCTTGATTTTCTTGCCGCCAAGCGCGCGCAATGTCGGCTGCAGCTCTTCGCTCGGCTTGATCGCAACTTCATTGCCGAGCCATTGCCGCAGCTCCGGCGAGACCTTCTCATCCGCCAAGAACAAATCGGCCGTGCCATCCTTGTGCAGCACCGCTTCGCCAAGCGGCAGCGGCGTGCGTGCAACATCGCCGCCGCGCACGTTGAACAGCCACGCGATCGAAGCCGGCGAGGTGATCACCACCGCATCTGCGCCATCGGCCCCGAGGCCGTCGCCCAAACGATGCCGCTTCGACGAAGCGTTCTCGCCGGTGTAGTCCTCTTGTTGCGGCACGACCTTCGCCATCGGGATTGGCGGCCGGTCTTCCCAAATTTCGTCGATCGGATTGCGATCGAGCGGCACGAGCGTTACGCCCACCGCGTCCGCCGCGCTCCGGAGGCGATCCAAGCTGTCCGGGCTGTGCAGTTTGGGGTCATAGCCGATGCGCTGGCCCGGCTTGCCGCGCTCACGCAGAAACAACGCCACGCCGCCATCGACCAGATCGCGATAGGCAAAGAGATCGCCATCGACCTGCGCCCGCACCTGCAGCGTGTAGCGGCCGTCGGTGAAGATCGCCGCCTCGTCGGTCATCACCACCGCCGCGCCAGCCGAGCCGGTAAATCCCGTTGTCCAGGCCAAACGGTCATAGGCGGGGGGCACGTATTCATTCTGCCATTCATCCTCGTGGGGCACGATGAAGCCGTCCAAGCCGGCGGCTTTGAGCGCTTTTCTCAAGCGGGGCAGGTGCTTACGGCCGAGAATGGGGCCGCCCGGATCGTCATAGGTCTGGAACACGTCTTGCGTCCTTTGAGGCCCTGGTTCAGGGCAGGTTCAGAGCCGGTAGTTTAAGCCCTTGCGCTAAGAGGTTTAAGGGGCGGTAGCCGGAAAAACCGGTCCCAGGCGCGGAGAAACATGGGTCATTGGGTTCAAAAGGCAGCGGCGGCACTGATCGCCTTGGCGCTGGTGGCAAGCCCCACCGCGTCCGGCCAGGACCTGCGCGACTACCTGACCCAGCAACTCAACAATCAAGAACCCGATAACGCCGAGCGCGGCTTTGCGCACGCCGTCGGCCCGCTGGCCGGTTCGCTGGCCAACGCCCGCGCCGCGCAACTGCCGCTGACGCTCCGCGCCGGCCAGGAAATCCGCATCGTCGGCGTCTGCGATGAAGCCTGCAACGACCTCGATATCCGCGTGCTCAACCCGCGCGGCGAGATCGTCGCGCAGGATGTCCAAGGCAACGATCACCCTGTTGTCGATCTCCGCGCCGAGATGTTCGGTCAGCACACGATTGAAGTCGGCATGATTGATTGCCGCGCGCCGCGCTGCCGCTTCGCGGTCAACGTCTACACGCGCTGACCTTCAGAGCCGCCGCGCTCGGATTAGGGCTTACGCCAGACCAGCGTCATCCAAGCTTCTTTCGGAATTTGCTTTTCCAGAATGAGGCCGCGATTGGCGTAGGCTTCGCGCACCAGCGGCGCTTGCTGACGCAGCAGCCCTGACAAAATCAGCGTCCCGCCAGGTTCAAGCACGCGCACCAGCTTCGGCGCGAGCCGGATCAGCGGCCGCATCAGAATGTTCGCGAACACCAGATCGAACTGCTTGCCGGCAATGTAGCGCGCGCCATCGCCCGCGATCACCTGCACGCGCGGCGCGACCTTGTTTTGATGCGTGTTGATCTCGGCGATCGCCGCGGCGCGATGATCGATCTCGATCGCCAGCGCATCGGCGCCTTGCTTGGCCGCCGCGATCGCCAGCACGCCGGAGCCCGCGCCCATATCCAGCACGCGCTCAACGCGCCGCTCGCGCAGCACGCTCTCAAGCGCCATCAGGCAGCCCCACGTCGTGCCGTGATGGCCGGTGCCGAACGCTTCGCTCGCCTCGATCCAAATCTTGGTGCGGCCGTTGTTTTCGCCCATCAGCGCATGCGCGCCCGCGACCACGAAGCGCCCAGCGCGCACGGCCGGCAGCCCTTCGAGCGACATCGCCACCCAATCGGCCGCCTTCACCTTCTTCTGCTTCAAGTGAAGCTCCGGCGCCGCCGCGCCGACGATCGCCTCAACCGACAAAGCGTCCTGTTTCGTCGGCACATAGACTTCGATGCGAAACCTGCCCGGCTTCTCCTCAAACCAACTCACCGCATCGGCAGGCGAGGGATCGTGCCGATCCAACTCATCCGCCGCCGCGCGGATTTGGGAAAGTGTGCCGAGGGCCGTGAGGAGAAGCATGGGGCGCTGCTAGCGCAGCCTGACGCAAAAGTGTACTCTTTACCCTATGACAAAGCTCGATCTTGTCCTCGCCCGCATTAAGCAGCTCCCGCCGGAGAGGCAGGACTACTTCGCCATGGAGATCGAATTCATGCTCGACCATGACAACGGCGAAGGCATCCTCACTGATGAACAATGGGCGGAGGTCGAGGCCGAGTTGAGGAACCCGGACCCCAATCCGATTCCGCATGACGAACTCGTTGCGGAGTTTGAGGAGAAATACGGCCTCTCGAAAGAGGAGGCCCCGCACGATCGCTCGTTGTCAATCAGACGCAATACGTGGTGACATACCTGGTCGACGGGGACGAGTTGCGCGTCCTCACGGTTCAGCATGCGGCACAGCGAAAATAGCTAGGCCGCGCTCGCCGGGACGACGAAGCTATCGATCACGCGCTTCTCGCCGGCTTTCTCGAACGCCACCGTCAGCTTGTTGCCTTCGACGGCGCTGACGCGGCCGTAGCCGAATTTTTGGTGGAAGATGCGGTCGCCGCGTTTGTAGGCGGAGTCATCGCCGCTTGAGCGCGCCACGAGCCGGGCTTCGCCGTCGATCATCGGCGGCTTGCTCTGGAACGCGCCGCGTTCCTGCGCACGCCGCCAGCCGGGCGATTGGTAGCTTGACGTGAACGGCTCCACCGCCATGTCGCGCACGCCGGGCGGCTGCATGCCGTAACCCGTCTCGCTCACCGCATCGACGTTGGCGCTCGGCAACTCATCAATGAAACGCGAGGGGAGAACGACCTGCCAGCGGCCATAGATCTGCCGGTTCGCCGCAAACGAAATTCGCGCGCTTTCGCGAGCGCGCGTAATGCCGACATAGGCAAGCCGGCGCTCCTCTTCCAAACCCTTCTCGCCGCTCTCATCGATCGAGCGCTTGGAAGGAAACACGTCCTCTTCCCAACCGGGCAGAAAGACGAGCGGAAATTCGAGACCCTTGGCCGCGTGCAAAGTCGAAAGCTGCACGTTCTCGCCATCCGTCTCGTTCTCGATATCGAGAACCAGCGCGACGTGCTCCAGATACGCTTCCAAAGTGTCGTACTGGCCCATCGACTGGACCAATTCCTTCAAGTTTTCGAGCCGCGTCTGTGCTTGCGGAGATTTGTCCCGGCGCAGCATCTCAGTGTAGCCGCTCTCATCCAGCACGATCTCGGCCAACTCTACGTGCGACATCGTCCGCGATTGCTCGCGCCAGCGATCCAGGTCGGTGAGGAACGAGCGCAGCGCCGTACGCGCCTTCAGCGGCAGATCGTCCGTCAGCACCATTTCACGCGCCGCGCCGATCAAGGTGCGGAAGCGCGTCGCGCCACCCGGCGCTTCGGGTTGCTCGGTCACCACCTCGCCGGTGTCCGCATCGAAGAGGGGGCCGTTGTCGGTGACGAACCGTACCGGCGGCTTGCCCGCATACGCATGCAGCTTCTGCACCGTGCCTTCGCCGACGCCGCGCTTTGGCTGATTGACGATGCGCTCGAACGCCAGATCGTCGTCCTCGGAGCGAATGAGGCGCAAGTATGCATGCACGTCGCGCACTTCCGCGCGTTCGAAGAAGCGCGGCCCGCCGATGACCTTGTACGGAATGCGCAGCATCAGAAAGCGTTCTTCAAACGCCCGCATCTGCCACGCCGCCCGCACGAGCACGGCAACGTCGGAATAGCTCCCCCTCCCCTTGAGGGGAGGGGGTTGGGGGGCGGGGTGAACCTGCGGCGTTTGCGCTTCACCCCACCCCCTGCCCCCTCCCGTCGAAGGGGAGGGGGAGGAAACCCACGCCTCAATGTCGTCGGCGATCAGCCGCGCTTCCGCTTCACCGTCCCAAACGCCGCGCACCTTCACCCGATTGCCAAGCTCATCGTCGGTGAACAGTGTCTTGCCCAATCGCCCGCGATTGTTCGCGATGAGGTGCGACGCCGCCGCCAGGATGTGGCCGGTGGAGCGATAATTCTGCTCCAACCGCACGACTTGCGCGCCCGGAAAGTCGTGCTCGAAACGCAGAATGTTATCGACCTCGGCGCCGCGCCAGCCATAGATCGACTGATCGTCATCGCCGACGACGCACAAATTCTTGCGCGCCTGCGCCAGCAGCCGCAGCCACAGATACTGCGCGACGTTCGTGTCCTGATACTCATCCACCATCAGGTGGCTGAGCTTCTTGTGATAGCTCTCCAGCACGTCCGGATAGCGCTGGAAGATATCGATCATGTGCATCAGCAAATCGCCGAAATCGCACGCGTTCAGAATCTTCAGCCGTGCCTGATAGATCGCATAGAGCTTCACGCCGCCGCCGTCGGCGAACGAGAAGCTCTCGTTCTTCGGCACTTTCTCAGGCGTCAGCGCGCGGTTCTTCCAGCCGTCGATGACGCCCGCCAGTTGACGGCCCGGCCAACGTTTCTCATCGATGCCTTCGGCTTCGATGATTTGCTTCAGCAACCGAACCTGATCGTCCGTGTCCAGGATCGTGAAATTGTTCTTGAGCCCAACCAGCTCCGCATGCGTGCGCAGCATCCGCGCGCTGATCGAGTGAAACGTGCCGAGCCACGGCAAACCACCGCCGCCAGGCCCAAGCAGCTTCTCAACCCGCTCGCGCATCTCGCGCGCGGCCTTGTTCGTGAACGTCACCGCAAGCACGGACCACGGCTTGGCTTTGCCCGTCGTCAGCAAATGCGCCAGCCGCGTCGTCAGCACGCGCGTCTTGCCGGTGCCAGCGCCGGCGAGGACGAGCACCGGCCCATCCAAAGCTTCCACCGCAGCGCGTTGGCCTGGGTTGAGCGACGCCAGATACGGCGCAGCCGCAGCCGCGCGCACCGAGATCGGCAGCATTTGCCCTTCGTCGCTCATCGATTCGTCCGTCACCGCGCCCTTCTAGCACGAACCGGGAACATAGTGCCGCAAACTGCAGCTTTCGAGCCCATTTGGAACAGCCGCGCGAGGGCGCTGGTGCAGTGCGGCGCACTTCCCGCGCCGTAGGTGGAACTTCGCCTCGCTCACGTTGTTATCTCAGCGGAAAGGAGGCAAGGGTGTTCAGTAACAGCGAATATCGCGTTGGCGCCTTTGCTGGCCTGGTCGCCTTGGTGCTGGTGCTGGCGCTCACGGCGATGGCGTTTACGGCGCTTGAGCCTCAGCGCACCGACAGAGCCGACTGGGCCGTTTCGCTTCCGGAACCGCAAGCGGCTGTTGTTCCGACCTTCCGCTAGCGTTGGCTGAGAACGCCGTCGCGCTCCGCGCCTACCGTTGCTAGCCTCGCGAGACTCAAAGTGAGCGGGGCCCAAATGACTGATGTCTTCATCTCCTACGCGCGCGAAGATGGCGCTCAGGCTGAACGCATAGCCAAAGGTTTGGAGGCGCAGGGCCTC
>JADLHI010000354.1 GCA_020848895.1 Hyphomonadaceae bacterium | reverse complement strand
GCGGATGCCGTTGATGATGTCGAGCGCGGTGCGCTTGTTCGGCGGGAGGTCGGCGTCGCTCTGGCCGAGCGGCGTGACCCGATCGCCCCAGCGCACGAGATGGGCGCAAACCGTGAGGCCAGCGCCAAACGCAGGCATCAGGATCAGCGCCCCCGGCTTCACGCGGCCTTCCTCCAAAGCTTCGGCCAGCGCGACAGGCACGGTGGCGGCGCTCATGTTGCCGTAGCGCTCGACGGTGAGCATGACTTTATCCATCGGCACGCCGCTCCGGGTCACCACCGCTTCGATGATGCGCATGTTGGCTTGGTGCGGAACGACGAGATCGATGTCATTCGGCGTAACGCCGCATTTCGCAAGCACGGCGTGGCTCGCCTGCACCATGCCGGTGACGGCGCGCTTGAAGATTTCCGGACCATCGAAATCCCAATCGGTATCGCCCAGAGTGATGCCTCGGTTGACGTAGGCTGTGCCCATGCCGCGCACGCGCAGAGTCTGGCGCGCGTCGGCAATGCAGCCGAGCTGCTCGCCAAGGATGCCTTCTTGCTTGTCCGTCGCCTGCACCACAACAGCGGCGCAGCCGTCGCCGAAGAGCACGGCGACGTTGCGGTTCTCCCAATCCATGAACGGCGAAATCCACTCAACGCCGATAACGATTGCGTTCCTCACAACGCCCGTGCGGATCATCGCGGTGGCGGTGGAGAGCGAGTAGAGGAAGCTGGTGCACGCCGTGTTGATATCCATCGACGCGGCTTTGGTGGCGCCAATCGCCGCCTGCACGCCGGAGGCCGAGTTCGGCACCTGCTCGTCGTTGCTGCAGCTGCCATAGACGATGAGGTCCACGTCCTTCGCTTCGAGGCCGGCGCAGGCAAGCGCGCGCTTGGCGGCCACCACAGCCATCTCGCTTGCCGTCACGTGCGAGACGCGGCGCTCCTTCATGCCGGTACGCGAGACAATCCACTCGTCGTTGGTGTCGAGGAAGGTGGAGAGATCGGCGTTGGTGAGCGTAGCCGGCGGCATGCATTTGCCCCAACCTGTGATCGCTGCGTGTGTCATGAAGGGCATTCCCTCGATTTTGCGCCGTACCGCTAGCAGGCGACGGCGCGGGCGTCACGCGCCAAGCTATGCTGCGATGCAGCTAGCCTATGCTCGCGCGGCTCACGCCTGCCCTATTTGCGGAAATTCTTGCCAAGGATAGCGGCGATCAACAGCAGGAACGCGCTGAGCCGGATGAGGTAGAGCCAGGACCGCTCTTCAAACGGCAGCGACAGCAGCGAGGTGAGCGCAGAACTTATCGCCAACAACAGGAACGAGACCGAGAACGCGATGAACAAGCCATCGGAGGTGCGCACCCAAAACCGCAGGAAGAACGCGGAGGCTACAAGATAGCCCATCGTGATCATGCCGGCGAAGAAGTCAGAGTGCGGAAACACTCACTTGATCTCCCACATGAAGCCGTGAATGAGCACCGCCACCGCGGCCAGCGAAGCGATCTGGCGATATGCGAGCAAATTCGTCTCCGGCGTCGGTATAACGTCGATAACGACCAGAATGCTGTTGATGGTGAGAAAGAAAAAGCAGAGAGCGCACCAAAACAGCAAGCGCGTGCCTGTGCGCCGATAGGCGCGCATCATCAGGTACGTGCACACCGCGCATGTCACGGCGCAAAGCAGATAGACGAGCAGCGGCCCGATCATCGCGCTTTGTTCCGCAGCTTGAACGCGTCCGCGAAAGAGCGAAGCTGGGCCAGTTCGTTGGTCTCTTCGGGATAGGACCAGCTTTCACCGAGTTCGAGATCGAAGTCCGCCGGTTCGAAGCGGCACAGGCCGGCCTCGGGCGTAAACGTCATCTCGCCAAACAGCGGCCCTCTCGGGGTATCGTAAAGATCGACACGCACGAAGCGGAAGCCATCGGATAGTTTCTCGGCGGCGTGCAGCATGTCCCGCAAGTGCGGCGGCGTCGGCGTGTTCGCCGGCGCATCGGGATAGTTCATCTTCAGATCGAGGCGGTTCCAAGCTGGCGAGTAGAATTGGCGCGTGTGCCGTTTGAAGCGCCTGTGATCCACCTGGATGAAGCGCACCGCGCCATCGAAAACCCAGAACTTGTAGTCGTCCGGCGCTTCTTTTTCACCGATGAACGGCTCGATCAACAGTTCGCGGCGCACATTGCCGTAGGCCCACTCACGATGCACGAGGTGGTGATCGTAGCTCAACCAGTTGTTTGCAGTGCGCGCGGCGGCGTCGAGGTTTTCGTTCTCGGTGACGAACATCACCTGGGCGCTGGAATGGTTCGCCTTCACCACCGCGGGCTTCGGCATCTGGCGCAGGACATCGCCGGTCAGATGCTCGCCATGCCAAAGCGTGGGAATGAGCCATTCTTCGCCCAGCGTCTCAGCAACGAAACCCTTGACCTTCACCTTGTCGACAAGATCGGGCGTGCGCGCGTCGTGATGCTGCAATTTGAGATGCTGCATCTTCTCGGTGAAAAGCTGCGGGTTCGCCAGATTGGGGAAACGGCCGAAGACGCGAAAATAGTCGAGGCTGACGGCCGCCGCGTCGGGCAGCCGGCGCAGCACCTCAAGATAGGCCAACTTTGTCGCCCACTTCAGGCGCTTGGCGGACATCGGTAATTCCCGGTCAGACGGAGGAAATGATCTCAGTTTGCGGTTAACGCGCGCTCAAAAGACAAGGTTTGCGCCAGCGCAAAAATCGAGGCGGTGTCGCAACGACGCCCGATTTTTCCAACATTACCCGCCTCACAGGCGACTCATGCTAGGCGTCGGCGATGGAACCGATCGCACAAGCAACCGCAATTGTTCTCGCCGGCGCATCTTTGGGCTGGATCGCGCTCTTTTCGTTCGTGCTCGCGCCGGTGGCGTTCAAGCAATTCGATGCGGGCCGCGCCGAACGGCTGGTGAAGCACGTGACGAATTCCGGTCACGGCATCCTGGGACTCATCGCTCTCGCTTCGGCAATTGCATCATTGATGGCGGGCGCGGTTGCAGGCGCGGCCACGGCGGCTGTCGGCGGCGTGTTCGCGTTCATGTGCAAGTTTGCGTTGGCGCCGCGCGAAGATAAGCCGCTGAAGGGCCATCGCGTGCTGAAGACAGCGCGCATTGTCGCGTCGGGCCTCACGGCGTTTATCGCGCCGGTGCTGATCGCCGCGATCGTGCTGACGCTTCTGAAGATCTAAGCCGCGACGTTCGCCTTGCCGTCTTCGATCGCGCGTTTGGCGCGCTCGATCCAGGTCGCCACGTCATCGCCGGTCGGCGCCGGCGCATTGCCCCAGGCGCGCTGACCTTCATCCGACAAGCCCCATTGCGCGACGGCTTCGCAGAGCTGCGCCGCGTCGCTTTGAGCCAAATCTTCGGCGTCATGAATGCCGCACGCGACCAGCGCCTGCGCCTCGCGCGACTTCATGCCCGGCACTGTGCAGGCGAGCAACGCTTGCGCTTGCCAATCGCGGATCACCTTCGCGGAGATGTGGCGCGTATCGATCTTCTGCTCGCCCTCGTCCGCGTTCATCGCAAGCAGATCGGCGATGGTCTTGACTCCGACAGCCTCCAGGCGTCGCGCCGTCTTCGGCCCGATGGAGGGCGCCTGCACGACGGGCGCATCTTCGTTGAGCGTGAACTTAGGCAACGTCTTTTCACGCTTCGCCAAAGGCGCGCCTTCAGGCAATTCGCGCGGCATTTGCTGCTGCGGCGACGGCTGCGGCTTCGGCGGCGCGACGGCTTGCGGTTCGGCCTTCGGGCCAACATCGATGGTGCGCACCTGCTTGGCGCGCGGGATTGCCGGCGCTTTGCCGCTGACGGCGCGCGGCGGCGCGCCCTCGCCGCTTTTTGCGCCGATTTCGCGCGGCCATTTCGCATCGAGGTTGGAAAGCGGCGTCTTCAGCACTTCAAGCGCGTGCATCTCGCGCACCGCTTTGTCGTCCTCGCCGAGCGTCGTGCGGACTTTGCCGGTCTTGCGGTACTCTTCGTACTGCGCTTCGACCTCTTTGCGCGCGGCGGCATTGTCGAGCGTCTTCAGCACTGCCTGTATCGGAATCTCGAGCGCAAGGAAAAACCCTTGGAGATCGTCGCCAACACGCGGCGGACGCACGGCGGCTTCTTCAAACGCTTTGTCGAGAATACGCGCGAGGCCTACCGCGGCGTAGCCAACCAGCTGCGCAATCGTATCCTTCAGCTCTTGATCGAGACCGGCTGGCGGATCCTTCACGCCCTTCGCGAAGTCGTAGTGATCGATCACGGTCTCATAATATTGGTTCGAGAGCTTGGCGCCGGCGCGCACCATCTCCGCCAGCCATTTCTCGCCGCCCGGCGCGTCCATCTTCGGATAACCGCCCTGGTCGTTTTCGAGGATGCGTTGGAATGCCGTGTAGGATTTCGAAAAGCTCCACTCGACGGCGCGGTGGATGACGTTTTCCTCTTCCGTCTGGTGGGTGTGAAAGGGCTGGATCGGATCGACGTAATAGTGGCTCATCACGCCGGCGCTGTACGCAGCCTGCTTCCAATCCTTCGTCGCCATCGCACGCACTGTGCGGCGATACCATTCCTCGCAGGACTCAATCGCGCCGCCCCACTCCTTCTCGCGCACATGCAAGACGTGGTTCTTGAAGTCCTTGAACACCTCGTCCGGCGCCTTGGCGCCGGCGAGATAATCTTCATGGAAGTGGAGCAGCAGATTGCGCCAACGCTCGGCGTCCGGGCTTTGCAGGTGTCGCAATGCATCGACCGCCAAGCGGTGATGGTTCGAGCGGCAGCGGCTCGCAAAAACGACCGCATACAAAAGCGACATGACTTCCTGACCCTCGCCTCAGGGATAAACGCGAGGTTAAGAAATCGGGCCGGTTTGGTTAGCGAGACGTTAACCGCCGCGCACCAGCCCCCAGTCTTCGCTCAGAATCCGCACCAGCCGCTCGTGCCGCTCCTCGATCGCATGGAGCGACCAGTCCTCGATCGGCGCGATATCCTTGGTCAAACCCAGGATCGGCGCATTGGTGTCGAAATAGATCTTGCGCTTTTCCGGGTATGGCTTGGCGTCGGCCTCGGCGTTCTGGTCGTAGGTGAGCAGCGTCAGATTGCCGAGCAGGTTGGCAAGTTCGTTGCGCAGCGCCGGGTCCGGGAAACGCTCGTTCCACCACGGGCCGCCATTCTTCGGCAGCACGTGCTCGACCGTTGCGTCATCCGTCATGCGCACGAGGCGCCCGCCCGGCATCGCAGCTTCAAGACGCATCAGCAACAAGCGGCGCTGGCGGTCGCGCTTCCGCGAGCGATTGAGCGTGTGGAAGAATTTCATCTGCTCGGACTCGGTGAGCAGCAGCGCACGCTGTTTGCCTTCGCCGCCGTACAGAACCTTGTCGTCACTGACGTACTTGATGATGTTGGCGTAGCGCGCCTCGCGGTCGCGATTTTCGACAACTGAGAGTTCGCAGGCGAACGTGAACCGGTCGAGCGCCTGGAAGAAGCGGCGCGCGCGCTCGTGCTCGGAGGCATGCTCGGCCAGGAACGCGATCGCGCACGGCGCCCAATCCCATTCCTGCACTTCCTTCATCAGCGCGACGCGCCGGTTCACCTCGGCGCTGGCCGGGCCAACATCGATGGAACCCGCGAAAATCGCGCGCAACGCATGCGCATAGCGTGGCAATTGTTCGAACAGGAACGCGCGCACGCCGCCTGCCCGGTCGACGGCGGTGCGGAATGACGCCAGATCGCCGGGCGATAGCAGCGGCTCGCCCGTCAGCAGGAACGGCATCATGTAAAGCAGCTTGGCGAAGTTTTCGCGCTCGAAGAGGTCTTCGGTCTGCTCCCACTTGCGCGCTGCCGCGTCCGCCTCAGTGTTGGAGAGTTCGGAGTTCTCCAAGAGGTCGCTCTTGATGATATCGGCGCCGGAGAGCGGCGAGCCGCGCTTGTTGAGCGTATTGAACACGGTTTGCGCACAGCCGCGTTCATCGGCGTCCACAACGTTCAGCGTGCAGGCGCGTGCGACATAAGACATGAACGCATCGAGTTCGCGATCTTCCGTGATCTTGCTGAGTTCCGACTCGATCGTGCGCGCCGCCTGCGCGATCAAATCCTTGGAATCGACGCCGATCTCGGCGTGCCGGGCAAGTTCGGTCATGTGCCCCGGCTCTTGCACGAAGCCGAGATAGAAGTTCTGATCTTCTTCGCGCAGCAGAAGGCGCGGCGTCGATCCATCCAAGATCAGCGACTGGAACGGTTTCGAGCGGCCCGGAATGCGATCGCGCACGTACGCCAGCAGCATGGTCAGCGTCGCCAGACGCTGTTGACCATCGGAGACTTCAAGCTTGCCGTGGTTCTTCACCAGCACGATCTGGCCGATGAAATAGAAGGGCGCGCCGCGCTTGTAGGCGCGCCACAGATCCTGGATCAGTTCACGGACTTCCCGCTCGGCCCAGGTGTACGGACGCTGATAACGTGGAACTTTCAATTGCTTGCGCGTCAGCACCGCAGCAACGTTCAGAATTGTCGAGGTCAGCCCGAGTGGTGTTTCGCCGAAGGCGCCAGCCATTGATCTCTCCCCGCCGGAATTTGTTTCTTGGCCGGGATCGTTGCGCCGTGCGGAGACGGGGTGCAATGCAGGCGCTGGAATAAGTCGGCGCACTTGCCGGCAGCGTTTCCCAAATGCAACGCCGGCTAAACCGATGTCGCGCGCAGCAGCGGTGCAACCTCGAAGCTGGGCGCTTCGGCGATGTGCGAAAAATCACTGAAGCCACGCGACTCGAATGCACGCAGAGATGCGCGCGCCGCGTCCGCGCTCGTGAACGCCGCACGGCGGACGCTTGGCGCGCCCTCCTCGGCGGCGAGGACGTGAGCCAAACGGCGCGCGATCGCTTCGCCGGAATCCATCCACAGGCAGGGGCGCGGCGCGGCGGCAGCGAGTTCCGCCGCCAGCAGCGGAAAATGCGTGCAGGCGAGGGCCACCACGTCGATGTCAGCGCCGCCAGGCGCCCCGAAAAGCCCCGCCACGGCTTCTGTGATCGCAGATTGCCCTGGATCTTCGCCACGGAGCTTCTGTTCAGCTGCCTCGACCAACGCCGCCGAGCCAAAGCGGATGACTTTTTTTCCGCCAGCGAACTGGGCGATGAGGTCGTCCGTGTAGGCGCGCTGGACGGTAGCCGGCGTCGCCAGGAGACCCATGACGCCGGTGCGCGTCGCCGCCGCCGCCGGCTTGATCGGCGGCACCACGCCGACAACAGGTATGCTCAGCGCGGCGCGTACTTGCTCCAAGACGATGGTCGAAGCGGTGTTGCATGCGACGACCACAGCTTCTGGCGCCCATTGCTCCGCCAAACGCGCGATCAACGCTGGCACGCGATCACGCAACTGCTCGTCGGTTTTCAGCCCGTACGGCAGCCACGCATTGTCGGCGGCGTAATCGAGTTCGAACGCCCGGCCCGAAGCCGCGATCGCGTCGAACACGGAAAGCCCGCCAACGCCGGAATCGAACACCAGAACGCGCTTTGCGGCGTTAACCATTTGGGCCATCGATCCACAGCGAACGCGTTAACCAATGCGCTGATTTAGGCCCGGTTTTCCGTTTCGGCAAAGGTACAGCACGCACCTGTGGAAACCTGGTGTTAACCGAGTTTGCGCGAATCATAACGCCGGGTAGCAACGCTGGTGTGGGGTTAAACGTCAACGCGCTGAATGGCGCGTTTTTGGAAATTCGGGGTCGGTACCATGAACGCCATCGGCAAATCTTCTGTCGTCTTCGTGACGCTGTCAGGCCTGTTCTGGGGCGGCTGGGTGTTGGGATCGCAAACGCCCGAAGGCCAAGAAGCGATCGCGCGCGCCTACGCTGCCTATGCCGAAGAGCAAGCGACCGCGAATGAAGACCTCTTCGATTCAGCCGCGCTTCGCGCGATCGTCTGCGGCGGCGCCGAGAATGGCGCGCAACAGCCGTGCCTGGCGGTTGTCGCCGGCGGCAAGCTCTTCGTCGTCGACGCTGGCTCGGGCGCCGCCGACTCTCTCGTGCAGCGCGGCGTGCCGATGGCGCGTCTTCAAGCCGTGCTGCTGACCAGCTCCGGCCTGCAGCAAATGTCCGATCTCAGCGCCATGTACGGCCAAGCTTCGCACGGCCGCGATAACGTGCTGCTGCCTGTCTACGGCCCCGCCGACACGCAACGCGCCGTCGATGGCCTGAATCAGGCCGCCGGCATGGATGGCGCCGCGCGCGGCCTGCAAGCCTGGGGTCCCTCGCCCGAGCCGGGCCGCTCAGTGATCGTGTTTGAACAAGATGGCCTCACGGTCTCGGCCTTCACCACGCAAGAAG
>JADLHI010000353.1 GCA_020848895.1 Hyphomonadaceae bacterium | reverse complement strand
GGCCAGAGCTTCGCCTCGCGTTCGCCCGTAGTTGCGCCTCATGCCGCTGCCGCAACCGCGCATCCACTCGCGACGCAAACCGCAATCGACATCATGCGCAGCGGCGGCACCGCGATTGACGCAGCGATCGCTGCAAACGCGATGCTCGGTCTCGTCGAACCGACAGCCAACGGCATTGGCGGCGACATTTTCGTCATCGTCTGGGATCCGCGCACACAGCGTCTCTACGGCTACAACGGCTCTGGCCGCTCGCCGCGCGGGCTTTCTCTCGCTGCGCTACGGCGCGAAGCGCGCCGTCAAGGCAACCCAAACGCCGTTCCGAGCTTTGGCGCGGCAAGCGTCAGCGTGCCCGGCACGGTCGATGGTTGGTTTGCGCTGCACGAGCGCTTCGGCCGCAAACCGATGGCCGAATTGCTCGCGCCCGCGATCCACTACGCCCGCGAAGGCGCGCCGATCCCGCAAACGATCGCGATGTATTGGGCGAACAACCGTCGGCGTTTGGAGACGGAGTTCTCCGCTGAGCGTCTGCAAGAGATCGCGAACGCGCGGAGCACCTATTTCTGCCAAGAGAATTGCGAAGAGTACCGGCAGATGCCAGACGGCCACGGCCTCTTCCGCAACCCCGATCTCGCCAACACGTTGGAACTGATCGCTCAAGGCGGCCGCGACGCGTACTATCGCGGCCCGATCGCGCGCACGATCGATAGCTACATGCGCCGCATCGGCGGCTGGCTGCGTTACGACGATTTCGCGCGTCACCAAGGCGAGTGGGTCGATCCTGTCTGCGCACCGTATCGCGACGTCGAAGTCTGCGAATTGCCGCCCAATTCACAAGGCGTCGTCGCGTTGCAAACCTTGCGCATTCTCGACGGCTTCAATCTCCGGCAAATGGGCTTTCTCTCCGCCGACTCTCTGCACACGCAAATCGAAGCCACGCGCCTAGCTTTCGCCGATCGCGCCCAATTCTACGGCGACCCCGCGTTCACCCACTTCGACGTCCGCCGCCTACTGACGGACGAGTACACCAATCAGCGCCGCGCTCTGATCCACAACGACACCACCATGCCCCCGCCGCCGCACGCCGAAATGCGCATCGATGGCGACACCACCTATTTCGCTGTCGCCGACTCCGACGGCATGATGGTCTCGATCATTCAATCGAACTATCGCGGCATGGGCTCGGGCCTGGTGCCGGATGGCCTCGGCTTCATGCTGCAAGATCGCGGCGAACTCTTCTCGCTCTCGCCTGGGCCGAACCAATACCGGCCCGGACGCCGCCCGTTCCAAACCATCATTCCCGCGTTCGCACTGCGCAACGGCCAACCTTGGCTCGCGTTCGGCTTGATGGGCGGCGACATGCAGCCGCAAGGTCACGTGCAGATCATCGTCAACCTCGTCGACTACGATCTCGATCTGCAAGCCGCGGGCGACGCGGCGCGCTATCGCTTCTATGGCGGCGTCGAACCTACCGGCGAAGAACCAGACGGCAACGGCTTCGTCGCGATGGAAAACGGCATTCCGCCAGCGGTGCGCGCCGAACTCGAACGCCGCGGCCACCGCATACGCCCCGCCGACGGATCGTTCGGCGGTTATCAAGCCATCATGCGCCACCCCAACGGCGTCTACGAAGCCGCCACCGAGATGCGCAAGGATGGAACCGCCGGCGGCTATTGATGAACACACAATATGGACCGCCGGCGCCCTCGCCGGCCAACGCCGCTGCATGCCGGTGAGGGCGCCGGCGGTCCATATTTAGCACGCTCCTCGCTCTCGTCCTCCTCACCGCCTGCGGGCCGCAGATCGGCGATTTGGAGCGCGGCGAAGAAGGCCGCGTCGCGCGCGTCTTCGCCGGTGACACGCTGCTGCTGGAAGACGGCACGCGCGTCTTCCTCGCTGAAATCGACGCGCCAAGCGGCGAGGCGCCCTACGCAGCGCAATCGCAAGGCGAACTGGAAGCGCTCGCGCTACACCGCGAGGTTCTGCTCACCTATGGCGGCGAGAGGCGCTGGGTTGGCCGCCCGCGCGAAGGCGAGGAAGCGCCGCGCGAAGCGGCCATCGCGCATGTGTTCGTGAAGAGCGAAGGCGGGCGCTGGTTCTGGTTGCAGCACGAACTTGTCTCGCGCGGTGCGGCCTACGTGCGCGCACGCCCGAACAACCATGCGCGCGCGGGTGAATTGCTTCAACTTGAGCAACGCGCCCGCGCCGCCGCGCGCGGCATGTGGGGCCAGCGCGCCTACCGCCCTTCGACGGTGCGCGCCGCCGCCAAAGCCGCGACCGACGCAAACGCAAATTGCCTGCGCGGCGACGCACCGTTCCGAATCGTCGAAGGCCGCGTCGCCGACGCGCGCGTGTTCGAAAGCCGCGCCTCACTGCGCATGGAGGGCGCGACCGAGCCGCCCTTCTCGCTCGTCCTCTTCGGCGACAACTTCACAAACTGGGACGGCCCCGACCTCGCATCGCTTACCGGCGCACACGTCCGGGCGCGCGGCACACTCGGCGTCTACCGCGACGAACCGCAACTCTGCTTAGAACATTCCAGCCAGCTGGAACTTCTCACCGACTAACCGACATATCCCGCCGCCACAGGATCGCCTACACGCGCGATCAGCGCCCGACGCAACTTCTCCAGCGCATTGCCTTCGATCTGACGCACACGCTCCTTCGAGATGCCGAGCCGTTCACCAAGCGCCTCAAGCGTAACCGCCTCTTCCTCAAGTTTGCGCTCGCGAATAATCATCCGTTCGCGATCGGACAATTCGCTCATCGCATCCTGGACAAGCTCAGCGCGCGCGATGTTGTCATGCGACTCCATCACGTCTGCTTCCGGACCAGCGCCATTGTCGGCCAGCAAATCCTGCCACTCGCCATCGCCCTCATCCGTCAGCGGCGCATTCAATGACCGATCCGGCGCATAGAGCCGCGCCGCCATCGAGGCGACGTCCTGCTCGGAGACACGCAACGCCTTGGCGACCTTCGATGTCGCCTCCGCACTCATCACCGCGTCCCCCACATCGCCGATGCGCGCGCGTAGCCGCCTGAGGTTGAAGAACAGGGCCTTCTGCGCCGACGTCGTCCCGGTGCGCACGATCGACCAGTTGCGCAGCACGAAATCCTGCATCGCCGAGCGGATCCACCAAGAGGCATAGGTTGAGAACCGCACTTCGCGATCCGGCTCAAACCGCATGGCGGCTTGCATCAGCCCGACATTGCCCTCCTGCACGAGATCGCTCAGCGGCAAACCGTAATGGCGAAAGCGCGACGCCATCGCGACGACCAGGCGCATATACGCCATCGTCAGCTCATGCAGCGCGTGCTCATCGCGCTCGTCGCGCCAAAGCCGCGCCAGATTGCGCTCGTGATCGGCTTCGAGCATCGGCTTCTTCATCGCTGCGCGGAGGAAGCGCTGTGCGCCACGTTGCAGTTCTGCGGTCTCGGAAAGCGCCATGCCTAAGTGTACGCCTCAGCTGATGACAGGTTCACGTCCACGGCGCGCCTGGCGCGACGTGTGCCCATCACGAACGCTTGAACGGCTGTCTTGGCGCCAAAGAAAAAGGCCGGACTTGCAGTCCGGCCTTTTCCATTTTGAGTTGTGTCCGGTCGCTCAGGCGGCGGCTTGCGACTGCTTCTTCGAAGCCAGCGAAGCCGTGAGCTTCGTCACCGCATCGTCGCGGCTGACCTTTTCCACAGCGGCGAGTTCCCGGGCCATGCGGTCCAGGGCGCTCTCATAGAGTTGGCGCTCGGAATAGGATTGCTCCGGTTGGTCGCTGGCGCGGTGAAGGTCGCGGACCACTTCGGCGATCGAGACGAGGTCGCCCGAATTGATCTTCGCTTCGTATTCTTGCGCGCGGCGGCTCCACATGGTGCGCTTAATGCGGGCGCGGCCCTGCAGCGTCTTCATCGCCTGATCGACCACATCGCTTGAGGCGAGTGCGCGCATACCGCACGAACGCGCCTTCGTGGTCGGCACACGCAGGGTCATCTTGTCCTGCTCGAACGAGATCACGAACACGTCCAGCGCGATGCCGGCCACCGATTGCTGCTCGACGCCCATGACACGGCCCACGCCGTGAGCCGGATAAACAATGTGGTCACCGGGGCGGAAAGCGATCGACGGTTGGGCGGTCTGCATATTCGGTTATCTCCGTGTCCCACGATGTTCGCTTGGAACAACCGGATCTTTCCTTAGCGTCACGTCCGCTCACACAAGGCAAAAGGGGCCATAAGGCCTGTTTTTGACCCCGTGTTCCCCTAAACCGAGCAGAATTTGCGCTATGGATTGATCCAGCTGCCAGGTCCGTGCACGCACGCCCCTGATTTCTAGGACATGTATACCACAGTTTTAGGCGATTATAAAGCGGGCCGCGCCGGCAAGATCAGTCGCCGGTTCCGGGCTCCGAGCTGAAGTATTTTTCGAATTTACCCTTCTGGTCCTTGAAGGTGTCGGCGTCCGCCGGCGGCGTTCCTTTGGCGGTAATGTTCGGCCAAACCTTCGAGAACTCGGTGTTGACCTTCAGCCATCTGCCGTCCGGCTCGTCTTGGCTATCCGGCTTGATCGCATCGACCGGGCATTCCGGTTCGCAGACGCCGCAATCGATGCACTCGTCTGGGTGGATGACGAGGAAGTTCTCGCCCTCATAGAAACAGTCGACCGGGCAGACTTCGACGCAGTCCATGTATTTGCAACGCACGCACGCGTCGGTGACGATGTAGGTCATTGGCCCAGTTCCGCTTTCCGGGCTGAAATGACGACGCTCGCCGCCAGCGTCAAGCGAACGGCTCTGCGTCACGTTCGCTGTAGAGCACGCGGGCTTCCTTCGCCGGCCCGCGCCGGAGACCCAGCCCCTCCACTCTTACCACAACCAGCTTGCCGAGATGTGGAAACATCAACGTGTCGCCCCGCGCGACTTCGACAGAAGGCTTTTCGAGCCGGCGCGGCACGCCGTCATGAACGAGCCGCACGCCGCCCTCGCTGACCAGCCGCGCCGCCGCGGCCCGCGTCTTGGCGAAGCGGGCGCGGAAGAGCCAGAGATCGATGCGTTGCCGGTCGCTCAACCAGGGCCGCCTCGGCGGCGGCGCGGCGGCGCATCGGTTGGCGGCAGCAGATTGGCGAGCGCCGAAAACGCGTTGTCGGCCGATGCGCGCGGTTTGCTCTTGCGACGCGCGAGCGAGCGGCGCCAGCGCTTCGGCGCGCCCTCTTCAGTCGGCGCTTGGCGATAACCGAGCGCGGTCAACACGCCCGCCAAGTCTCGCACCGAGCGGCCGATGAGCCGCGCCAGCGCAACATCGTCGGGAGACGCATCGCTCTCGATCGCTTCGGCGAGCTTCTCTACGAGATCGAGCCGCACAGCGATGCGTCCGCACACACGATAGCCAGCCGCAGCGCACTCGCCCCAACTCGGCCTGTAGTCGAGCGGTGCAGAGAGCGCCCCTGGTCGCGCCAGAAACAACGGATGCGTCGGGTCGGGGTTTGCCGCCCGCCAGAGCAGCGCCAGCGTGTGCGCGGCGCGCGGCTTCACGAGCGCCGGCATGAACACAGTGTGCCGCCCCAGGCGCACGCCATGTCTGCGCAGCGCGTTGCAGGCCAGTTCACTCATATGGTCGAGGTCCTCGCCGGCGCGGTCCAACGCTCCAGCGTTTTCGATAAGCCGAAACGCGAGCCCCCGCGCATCCGGCGGCAAGCGACCATCGCGCCATGCATTTTCTAGCGCCACCAGCGGACGTAAATCGTGCGCGACTTGTTGCGCCAGCCAAAGCTCAAGCCGCTCGCGCGCGGCGTTGCGCTCGATCTCCGACGCCTGCTCGCCGCCGATCAATTCGAGGCGCGGCTTCAGCACCGGCGCGCCGGGCGTGAGCTTGGCCACCCCAGCGCGAGCCACATGAACCCGGCCATCGCGCCCAAGCGCAATCTCTTCGTCGGCTGCCTGCGCGATCTGCGCCAAGCGACGCGACACTTCCGGACGAAGCGCCCGCAGCGCCGCATTGCGCACCGCGCGGCCCTCCAGCCCCGACGACGTGCGCGGATCGGGCTTGAACTCCAGCCCTTCGAGACTGCCGACGAAGTGACCTTCCACCGTCACTTCGCCCTCTTCGGAAATGCCAGCAAGCAACGCGTCTTCCCGCTTCAGGCCCTTCAGCAGCGCGCTGGTCCGGCGGTCGATGAAGCGTTGCGTCAGCGCGTCGTGCAGCGCGTCGGAGAGCTTATCCTCCACTTCGCGCGTCTTCATGCGCCAATCGTCGGCGTCCTCCAGCCAATCGGCGCGGCTCGCCGCATAGGTCCAGGTACGAATATGCGCGAGGCGTGACTGCAGCACATCAAGATCGCCTGCGGTGCGGTCGAGCTTTTCGATCTCGGCGCTCACCCACTGGCTCGGTACGCGCCCTTTCGGCGGCACGATGTAGTTGGCGATGCGCAACGCCAGTTGCACATGCTCATCCTCCGAGAGCTTGCGGAAATCGGGAAGCTGGCACGCCTCCCAAACGCGCCGCACCTGTTCAGGCGCCCGCACGCGATCCATGAGATTGGCATCGTCCAGCGCGCGGCGCAGCACCCGCTCGTCGTCAGCGCCACGTACGCGCAGCAAGCCCGGCCGGTTCGGCGGCTTTTCAAGCGACGCCATCAAAGCTTCGACAGAGTCGAACTTCAGCTCCGCGTTGCGCCATTGCACCGCTTCAATGCTCTCGAACTCATGCGCTTCGACGCGTTCGACGATTTCTTCATCGAACGGTTCGCATTCGCCGGTTTCGCCGAACTGGCCATCACGCGTGAACCGCCCGGCTCGTCCCGCGATCTGTGCGATTTCGTCCGGCCGAAGATCACGCCAGGAATGGCCGTCGAATTTGCGGCGCGAGGCAAACGCGACATGATCGACGTCCATATTGAGACCCATGCCGATGGCGTCGGTCGCAACCAGGAAGTCCACTTCGCCGCTTTGATAAAGCTCGACTTGCGCGTTGCGCGTGCGCGGCGATAGCGCGCCCATCACCACGGCCGCCCCGCCACGATGACGGCGCAACAACTCGGCGATGGCGTAAACCTCCTCGGCCGAAAACGCGACCACGGCCGAGCGCTTCGGCAATTTGGTGATCTTCTTCGGACCGCCATAGCTCAGCGTCGACATGCGTTCCCGATGCGAAATCTCGGCGTCGGGCAGCAGCTTCTTGATCATCGGACGCATGGTGTCGGCGCCCAGAAGCATGGTTTCGCCGAACCCCCGCGCGTGCAGGATGCGGTCGGTGAACACGTGACCGCGATCCAGATCGCGCGCCACTTGGATTTCATCGATGGCGACAAACTCCACCGCGCGGTCGAGCGGCATGGCTTCGACGGTGCATACGAAGTAGCGGGCCGTCTCCGGCGCGATCTTTTCTTCGCCGGTAATCAGCGCACACAGCGCCTCGCCCTTTGCCGCCACCACGCGGTCATAGACTTCCCGCGCCAACAGCCGCAGCGGCAGTCCGATCATGCCGCTCGCGTGACCGAGCATCCGCTCGGTCGCGAGGTAGGTCTTACCGGTGTTGGTGGGTCCCAGGACGGCCTTGGTCCTGGCGCGCGCAGTCATGGGAGAACGATGGGTCCCGGCCATGGCGAATTCAAGCCGCGTCCGCTGGCGCAGGCCGCTTGGGAAATATTGCCAAGCATTCCTCAAAGAGAAGGGAACAAGAACGAATCAGCAGAAGACCACCGCCACTGATTCGTTGCTTAGACGTTCACCCCTATATCTTGGGGTTAATACTTAAGTAACACACAAGACCAGGAGAGCGCAGCCATACGCGGCCGCGCCTCCGTCCATTCATCCGATATGAATCAGCCTCTTAGACGCGCGCCGTTGACCGTGAGCCGGCGGGCTTCAAGCCGAACGACGCCGACGCCATCGGTCGGCATCTCAATCGTCACCGGCGCCCAGAGGCCGCTCGACGTGCGGGCCAAGACGAAGTTGAGCGTCGATGCTTCCTGCGGGTCGCCGAAGCCCGCGATCGGGCGGAATTGAACCCGGCAACGGACGCCAGGTCCGCGATAGGCCCGGCTGTCGATGTTCACATTGCCGTTCGGCGACATGACAAAATCGAAGCGGGCGCGGCCATCCATATAGACGCGGAGCGTCCGAGCGCAGGGATCGCCGGAGGCGGTCGCCATAGCGGCGATGGCGGTGATTTGATCGATCGTATTGCGGCGCTGCTCAGGCGTGGCCGGCGGATCGCCCATATTGGCAGGCCCCGGGGTCGCCGTCGTCACCACGTCATTGGCGCTGAAAGCCGCGTTGATACGGCGCCCGTTCGGGCGATCTTCGCGGCGGCGGCCGCCCTGGTGGGTGTATTGGGCCGGCCGCAGCGCGCCATCGGCAGTCACGGCGCCGGTGACGCTATAGGTGTAGTCCTGGCTGCGGTTCAGAGCCGCCCCGACCCAACCTTTCATCTCGCGGTTGGCGCTGGCCGTGTAGGTCGCGCCGGTCTGATTGAAATTGTAGGTGAAATCACCGGCCTCAACGCCCCGGGCGTGGACCGAATAAACCGCCGAAAAGCTGCGGTTGACGCCGGTTTGCGCGCCTGCGGAAGTGGCCATGGCGGCCATCCCGATCGCGAAAAGGAGACCCTTGGCGACGCCGAACCTGCTCATAGATCCCACACCTTCCTGCTTTGCGAAGCGAGCCAACTCATAGAGTGCTTCCGCTGATCCAGACATGAACCAAATTGGGCTGTTTGATGGAATGGGCTGCCGTATGAGGCGTTTTCCCGCCCCCGCTTGCCTTGACCCCGCTGGGGCCTTCGCGTAAGCGTCCGCGCTTCAATTTTACTGGTTTCGAGAAGTCCCATGTCCCGCCGCTGCGAACTGTCTGGCACCAATCGCCAGATCGGCCACAAGGTCAGCCACTCCAACATCAAGACCAAGCGCGAGTTCCAGCCGAACCTGGTCAATGTGACGTTGGCGAGCGACGCGCTGGGCCAGAGCTACAAGTTTCGCATCACCGCCGCGGCGCTCCGCACCGTCGACCATCGCGGCGGCCTCGACCAGTTCCTGCTGAAGGCCGACGAAGCCGATCTTTCCACCCGCGCCGCGAAGATTCGTCGCGACCTGAAGAAGAAGCTCAGCGAAACCGCCGCCGCCTAATCGGCCGGCGCCTCAATCACATCGAAAGCAAGCAAGAGCGTGCGCTGCTGCGCGCTCTTATTGTTGTCCGACACGATGTAGATGCGTGTCGCGCCATCGGGCATGCGCACGGCTGAGACACCTTCGAAATTGTCGAGCGGGAATGGCGGCTCCAACAGCGCCAGCACTTCTGGATGCACCTCACCGCCCTCGCCGCTTGGGGCCGCAAAGCGCGTAAGGCGCGCGCGCGGGCCAATCACCGGGGCGTAGAAGCGCTCCAGCGCGACGAAGTCGCCGTCCGGCAGGCGATCCATCCCCGTGATCGAAAAGCCATCGCTCAGCGGATACGAAAATTGCGCGGAAACAGGCGCACGCGCGGCAAGCGGCGCGAGCCACATCGGCGTGGTTGGCGCCTCGCCGCCTTCCGCCGCAGTAAGCAAAGCAATGTCCATCGCCGCCAATGCTTCGAAGCTCGCGTTTTCCGGCAAGCGCTCGGCGCCTTCCAAACGCGGCCCCAATTGCGCCGAGCCAAACGGCCCATCGCGATTGAGATCGTAAATGCGAATGAGGTGCGTACGTTCGAAGCTCACCGCGAAACGTCCATCCGCCATCTGCGTTAGGCCTTCGGAATCCGCTTCGCTCTTAGTGGTCAGCACGCGCCCATGCTCGTCGCGCATGAAGGCAGCGCGCACACCGGTAAAGCCAGTGAGATAGCCGCGCTCATCGAGTGTGAGCCGCGCTTCGATCCAATCGGCTTCGTCACTAATGGCGACAACGCGTCCGCCTTCGAGAACTTCGATGCCTGAGAGGCCGACGAACATCGGATTGGTCGAGCGAAGCTCCAGTCCGCCGCGATAGGCCAAGCGGCCCACGGTTTCCACGCCGGCAGCGACCGGCAGGACTTCGACGTTCACCGCTTCCCACTGATCGTCGCCATGCGTCGAGCGCGGCGTGTCGCACGCTGCGAGCGTCAGCGCCAACGCAGCGGCGGCGGCAAAGCGGATCACAACGCCGCCTGCGCCGCGCGTTGCTTCAATTCGCGCGGCGAGCGCGGCGGCGGATTGTCGGCCACGCCCGGTTCGTCGAAGAGTTCGGCAAGCTTGTCCGTCATCACGCCGCCCAGCTGCTCCGCATCGGTGATCGTCACCGCGCGCTTATAATAGCGCGTCACGTCATGGCCGATGCCAATGGCGATCAACTCCACCGGCGACCGCGATTCAATCCAGTGAATGACGTTGCGCAAATGCCGTTCAAGATAATTGCCCGGATTGGCGGAGAGTGTTGAATCATCCACCGGCGCGCCGTCGCTGATCACCATCAGCAGACGCCGCTGCTCCGGCCGCTCAAGCAAACGCCCGTGCGCCCACAGCAACGCCTCGCCGTCGATGTTCTCTTTCAGCAGCCCCTCGCGCATCATCAGCCCGAGATTGCGGCGCGCGCGCCGCCACGGCGAATCCGCGCCCTTGTAAATCACGTGCCGCAGATCGTTGAGCCGGCCTGGCTGCGGCGGCCGATCGGCTTTCAGCCACGCATCCTTCGATGAGCCGCCCTTCCATGCGATCGTAGTGAAGCCGAGGATTTCCACTTTGACGCCGCAGCGCTCAAGCGTGCGCGCCAGAATATCCGCGCACAGCGCCGCCACCATGATCGGGCGCCCCCGCATCGAGCCTGAATTGTCAAGGAGCAGCGTGACGACCGTATCCTTGAACGGCATGTCCTCTTCTTGCTTGAACGACAGCGCCGCCATCGGATCGGTGATCACGCGCGTCAAGCGCGACGTATCGAGCAGCCCCTCTTCAAGGTCGAAACTCCAGGCGCGATTTTGCTTCGCCAACAGGCGCCGTTGCAGCCGGTTCGCCAGCCGGCCAACCACGCTCTGCAGCGGTTTCAGCTGCTGATCGAGATAATTGCGTAGGCGCGCAAGCTCCTCCGCCGGACATAAATCCTCGGCCCCGATCACTTCGTCGAAGGCGCGCGTGAACACCT
>JADLHI010000352.1 GCA_020848895.1 Hyphomonadaceae bacterium | reverse complement strand
TTCGAACCAGCGTACGCTCGCGCGGGCAGATTTACAGTCTGCTGCCATTAACCACTCGGCCACCCTTCCAGCCGGAGCGCGGCTTCTAGCGGGCAAGTTCGGTGGGGGCAAGGAGGCAGCGCGCAGGACTTTATGAGCCTCTCCCGCCTCGACGAAGTCACCTTCTGCCGCTAATCAGCCGGCTGCTCTGCGGGTATAGCTCAATGGTAGAGCCGCAGCCTTCCAAGCTGAAGACGAGGGTTCGATTCCCTCTACCCGCTCCAATCGCCCAGGTGTCCGGGCGGGCGCCTACGAAACCGTCACCGCTGCGCTTTTCCCCCGGAAAGCGATCTCTTCCCGCGCGCGCGGGTTTGCCGCCGGCCAAGGGCGGCTAATAATGCACAAGCGTCGAGCCTAGGACGGGAGGCAGCGATGTCGGTGACGAATGCGGTCCGCGGATTTGTGTTGGTGACGTGCGCCTTCATGCTTTGTGCGTGTTCCGGATTTGGCGACGTGCCGTCGCGCGATGAGTTCATGCGCACGCCGCGCGAGATTCGTACTGGCGCAGCTGACAGCGTGATCGAACGGGTGGAGAGCACGGTAGATCGTGCCGAAGTGCTCGCCGCCGTGCAGGCGATCGTGACCGATGCGCCGCTCTGCTACCCGTGGCCCGGCCTCTGGTTGGACGCGAGCGATCGGCGCAACGCCTATTATGCGCGCTACGATCTGATGACGCGCGATTGGGGAGAGGAAACCACATCCGCAAGCCGCGTGCGGATGCGTGAGTTCGTAGATCTAGGTTTCTTGATCGCACGCGAGCGGCCCGACATCGGCCCCGGCGTCGTTCAATACGAACTCACCGCCGAAGGCGACGCATTCCTGCGCGGATCGCCATATGGCGGCGCTCGCCCGCAATTTTGCCCGAACGCGCAGCGCCGCGTCGTCGAGGTGACGAATATGGAGTTCGGCCAGTTTCCGTGCGGCAGCCTGCGCGTGAGTTTCACGCACGTCGCCGACGTATGGCCAAATTGGGCGCGCACCGAAGCTGCGCGTCAACGTGTCGATGCGACGTGGGCGCCGGCGGGTGTGCCCATTGCCGGCCAAGTCACGCTTGGCCGGCAATGGTTTCGCCAAGGCGCGGCGCCGCCCGGCGTGCAGAACGGCGGGCTGCGATCGCTTTGCCTTGATGGTTCGCACAACGTCGTCGGCGACGACCTGAACCTCAACGCCCAGTAGTTCAGAGCGATGATCAGTTGAGTACGAACGTCACCTTCATGTTGACGCGCCATTCGCTGATCTTGCCGTTCTTGGCCGTGACCTTGATGTCCTGAATCCAGGCGCCTTCGACATTCTCAAGTGTGTCCGAGGCTTTCGCCATGCCCTGTTCGATAGCGTCTTCCAGGCCCTTCTTCGAGCCAGCGGTGACTTCGATGACTTTTGCGACTGCCATAGCGTCCTCCTGTTCTTTGGACAGAAGGACGCTAGGCCGCGCGCGCCGGTTCGCCTAGTTCGAACCAGCCCGCAATCTCAAACCAAGAGTGATGGCGCGCGGCGCGCTGGCGATGCCGGCGGCGGCTTCGTATGTTTCGTCGAGGGCGTTGTCGGCGGCGACGTAGGCTGTGACGTTGGAGGAGAAGTTGTAAGCGAGCGAGGCGCGGACGAGGTCATAGTCGCGGACCGTCCCAGTGAAGGGTGGGGCGGCGGCGCCAAAGCTGTCATCGCCATAGAGGAAGTCCTGCCGCGCGCCGATGCTTCGCCAGGAGAGGCGGCCGGTGAAGGGGCCTCTCTCGATGTCCGCCGAAGCGAACCAGACATCCCGTGGCCGGCGTAGCAATTCGGTGTTTGCGCCCGTGTCCTCTGCGTCGGTGTAGATGTAGCCGGCGCGCAGGGTGAGCCACGGCGTCGGCTGTACGGCGGCGCGAAGTTCGGTGGTGTCGATCTCCGCTGCATCGACGTTGGCGTAGGTGAAGCCCGCGAAATCGATCATGTCTTCGAGTTCGGTATGGCGAAAGACGGCGTTGAGTTCGAAGCCGAGGTCATCGCCGAAAGCCGCGAAGTGGGCGTCGGCGCCGATTTCCCAACTCTCGCCCTGTTCGGGATCGAGGTCTGGCGCACCGGCTGAGGAGTAGCGCTCATAGAGCGAGGGCGCGCGAAACGATGTGCCGTACGAGCCATAGACGCGCGCTTGTGTCGATACATCCAACGATGCGCCGAGGCGCCAAGTTGTCTGCGCGCCGAAGCCCTCGAAATCATCGACGCGAGCTGCGCCGGTGAGACTCAATGCGCCACTGCGGCCTTGGGCGGTGATGAAGGCGCCAGTTTGATCTTGCTCGGCGGCGGTGAAGAGAAAGGGTGGAGGAAAGCCGAACCCCTGCGCGATCTCGGCTTTCTCGCGTTCGCCGGCGACGCCAGCAACGATCGCGACATCCTGCAATCCGCCGACGTCGCCAGCCTGCCAGTTCAACGTCAGGTCAGCAAACCGGCGCGCGCCGCTGAAGCTATCGGTAAGCGCGCCGAAGCGGTTCGAAACGCGATCCTGATCCAATCGGCCCGCGGTGACGCGCAGCGAGAGCGCATCGCTCAACTCCCATGTAGCGCCCAGGCGCGCGAGCGTGAGATCGTTCTGGCCAATCTCCGCATCGGGCGAGTCGAGACGGGTTTCGCGGAATGGGAACGCGAACTCAAAGTCGAATACATCGATGTCGGCGCTGGAGTCACGGCGGCGCGCAAGCAGATCAAGTGAGACTCTCTGGGTCACCTGCAGGTCGAAAACACCGGTAATGGTGGCGGATTGTGCGCCGTCTTTATCGCCCGTATGCGTTGTCATGCGTTCCGGCACGAGATCGAAGCCATCGGTGGTGAAGGCTTCGCCCGTTATCGCGTAACGCAAATTGCCGAGCGTGCCGTCGATGGCGGCGGCGGCGTTGAGCGTGTCGAACGAGCCGGCTGCGAAATTCAGCCGCGCGTTGAGCGGACCTTCGCCGCCGTGGCGCGGGATCATGTTGATCACGCCGCCGATCGCATCCGAGCCGAAGAGGGCGCTCATCGGACCTTCGACAACTTCGAGCCGCGAGAGGCCGTTGATCTGGTCTTGGCCAGCGTCGAACGAAGAGTTCGGCGTTGAAGGATCGTTGAGCCGCAGGCCATCGAACAGCACCAGCGTATGATAGGAATTGGCGCCGCCGGCGAAGAGGCTGGCTTGCTGGCCAAGCCCGCCGCCCTGGACAACGCCAAGGCCAGGCGTGTCTTCAAGCGCTTGCGCGACGCTGGTTTGGCCGCGTGACAGCGCCGCGTTGGCGTCGATGATGGTGATGTCCGCTGGCAGATTGCGAACCGGGGTCTCGACGCGCGTTGCGGTGACAACAATGTCAGTCTCGGCGTCTTGAGCGTTGGCAGGCGCGATCAAGGCGCTCGCGGCGACGAAGGCGATGGCGAATGTGCTTTGCATGGGTGGTTCCCGCTTTTGCGCGCCCCGTCCCCACAGGCGTGCGTTCACAGCGACAAGCGGGGCGCGAGATCGCGCGGGGCCGCCCGCGTCGCTGCTGCGGAAACATCCGGTTCGACGGCTGAACCCGGCCGGGCGAACGAGCGACGTGCGGCGGCAGGTCTCCTGGCTCACGGCTCGATCGCGTTTCCGCCGCCTTCCCGGGCCGTTTCGGTCCCAGTGGCATGGTTGGCGGGAACGCTCGCCGCTTACAGTTGCGGGCACAGCTGCGGATTAGAGGTTGGAAACCTCGCACCGCATTCCCATTTTGCGTCCTGTTGGACGACCGTCGCGGAATGACCATTAGCCGCGTCAGATCAGCATTCCAAGGCTTTGCGGGGCTTGACGTGCGCACAGGTGCGGCTAAAGACCCGCACCTTACGCGCGCTTCGGCTTGGCCTCGGCGCCGACGATCTATTTTAGATGCCCGGAGAGACAGGACCTCAAGATGGCCAAGGAAAAGTTTGAGCGGACAAAGCCGCACTGCAACATCGGCACGATCGGTCACGTCGACCACGGCAAGACGACGCTCACGGCGGCCATCACCATGACGCTGGCCAAGAAGGGCCAAGCGAAGGCCATGTCGTACGCCGACATCGACGCCGCGCCGGAAGAAAAGGCCCGCGGCATCACCATCAACACCGCGCACGTCGAGTACGAGACGGCTGACCGTCACTACGCGCACGTCGATTGCCCCGGCCACGCCGACTACGTGAAGAACATGATCACCGGCGCCGCCCAGATGGACGGTGCGATCCTGGTTGTGTCAGCCGCCGATGGCCCGATGCCGCAAACGCGCGAGCACATCCTGCTTGCCCGTCAAGTCGGCGTTCCGGCCCTGGTTGTGTTCATGAACAAGGTCGACATGGTCGATGACCAAGAGCTGCTCGACCTCGTCGAAATGGAAGTCCGCGAACTGCTGTCCTCGTACAACTTCCCGGGCGACGACATTCCGATCGTGAAGGGCTCGGCTCTGGCGGCCGTCGAAGGCCGTGATGCGCCGATCGGCGAAGACGCGATCATGAGCCTGATGACCGCCGTCGACACCTACATCCCGCAACCGGCGCGTCCGTTGGACCTGCCGTTCCTGATGCCGGTCGAAGACGTGTTCTCGATCTCGGGCCGCGGCACGGTCGTCACCGGCCGCGTCGAGAAGGGCATCATCAAGGTTGGCGAAGAAGTCGAAATCATCGGCATCCGCCCGACCGTGAAGTCGGTCTGCACCGGCGTTGAAATGTTCCGCAAGCTGCTCGATCAGGGCCAAGCGGGCGATAACATCGGCGCGTTGCTGCGCGGCATCGATCGCGAAGGCGTCGAGCGCGGCCAAGTTCTGGCCAAGCCCGGCTCGATCACGCCGCACAAGAAGTTCGAAGCGGAAGTGTACATTCTGACGAAGGAAGAAGGCGGCCGTCACACCCCGTTCTTCACCAACTATCGTCCCCAATTCTATTTCCGCACCACTGACGTCACCGGCATCTGCCAACTGCCGGCCGGCGTCGAAATGGTCATGCCGGGCGACAACATCAAAATGTCGGTCGAACTGATCAACCCGATCGCGATGGACCAAGGCCTCCGCTTCGCCATCCGCGAAGGCGGCCGCACCGTCGGTTCGGGCGTCGTGGCGAAGGTCATCGAATAGTCGCCTGTATCAAGCGACAGAACAGGCCCCGGAGAGCAATCTCCGGGGCTTTTTCTTTGCGCTTTTGACCCCGGCGGGCCCGGGATTACCCTCGGCGCGCATCCAATCAGGCTTGGGCGCGCATCCTTGAGGCGAGTAGACGCCCTGATCCGGCGGCGAGGGAGACGTGGATGGAACGGTTCGTGTTCGTGGTGGCGGTCGCGGTGGCGATCATGTTCGGCATAATCGCCGTGGTCGGCGGTCCTCATTGGTCGAATTTCAGCATCCACATCGATGATGACGGCGAAGGCGGGACGGCCCCCGTGGTCGCGACAAGCGCCGGCGCCATGGCGGCCCAGACCTTCGCCGGGGAAGAAATCAGCATCCGCAATCTGGCCGCGATCGTGACCGTCACGCCTGAAGATCGCGCCGACTATGTCGTTGAAATTGATAACAATGCTGGCCAATTGCCGATGCCGACCGTGGCCGCCGACGAAGGCCGGGTCACCATTGACGGACAGCTTCGCGGCCGGGTCCGCGATTGCGGCGATGGCGGCAGCGCCCGCGTGCGCGGCTACGGCGATGAGGAATTCGAGGCCGCCGAGTTGCCGCACATCACCATCCGGGCGCCCCGTACCTTGCGCATCTACCGTGGCGGGGCGGGCACGACCGAGATCGGGGCAAGCGAAGCGCTGAATCTGGATGTCCGCGGGTGCAGCACGACCAATGTGGGCGATGTCGCCGGCCTGCTGGCCGTGGACGTCTCCGGCTCTGGCGATATCAACGCTGGCGCGGCGCAGACGCTGAACGCTGACGTGCGCGGTTCGGCGGATGTGGTTACCGGAGCAGTCGCCAATGGCGCCTCGCTGGACCTTTCCGGATCGGGCTCGGTCACCATTGCCTCGCTGACCGGCGACTTGACCTCGGATGAACGCGGTTCGGGCAGCGTGGCGGTGCAGGGTGGCGCGATCACCACCGCCAATGTCGATCTGTCCGGTTCGGGCGATGTCACCATCGGCGCGACTGTCCAGGATCTCGAAGTCTCAATCCGGGGTTCGGGCGGCGTTACCGTGACGGCCGCGGTCGGCAATATTGACGCCGATATCGCTGGCTCCGGCAGCGTTAGCGCCGCCTCGGCAACCGGAAGCATCCACCAGGAAGTGCGCGGCTCGGGCGAGGTATCCGTAGGCCAATGACAGCAGCGCAAAACGCGCCTTGACGCACCTGTTTCCCGTCTATAGGACACCGCCCTTCGAGCCGGCCGTAAGCTTATGCTTAGACGCGGTTCGCAAGCTACGCGGCAGCTTCCCAAGAGGTCCCAGGGGGACAAACGGGGTTGAGCACGCGGGGCCAAAGGCCCCGTAAGAGCAGCGTTTTTTGCGATCCACGCTTTCAAAGCGCCGTCCTGCTCGGGCGGCGTTTTTCTCGTCGGTGGGCCCCAAACGGGCGCGCCGCCGTGTTTTGCGTTCAGCGATGCAAGTCGCGGCGCGAGGGAATTTGGGAAGACTTTTGCGATGATGCAGCAAAACATCCGGATCAGGCTCAAAGCCTTCGACCACCGCACGCTCGATTTGTCGGCGAAGGAAATCGTGTCGACGGCAAAGCGCACCGGCGCGACCGTGATCGGCCCGGTGCCGCTGCCGACGCGCACCGAAAAGTTCACCGTCAACCGCTCGCCCCACGTCGATAAGAAGAGCCGCGAGCAATTCGAAATCCGCACGTTCAAGCGCGTGCTCGATATCGTTCAACCGACTCCGCAAACGGTCGATGCGCTGATGAAGCTTGATCTGTCGGCCGGCGTCGACGTTCAAATCCAAGTTCTGGGTTGATCGCGATGAGCAAAGAACAATCACGTCGCACTGGCGTCATCGCCAAGAAGGTCGGCATGATGCGCGTCTTCGGTGAAGACAACGCGCACATTCCGGTCACCGTGCTCGATCTCGCCGGTTGCCAAGTTGTTGGCCGCCGCACCGTCGGCGCCGAAGAGTACAAGAACTCCGCCGGCGAAGCGGTTGCGCTGAAGCCGAAAAAGTCGCGCAAGAACGAGAAGGGCGCCGCGCCCGCTCGTGAAGCGAAGGGCGATGGTTACAATGCCGTGCAACTCGCCGCCGGCGCCACCAAGGCCAAGAACAAGACCGCCGCCGAGCGTGGTCAGTTCGCGCGCGCCAAGGTCGAGCCGAAGGCGATCGTTCGTGAGTTCCGCGTTTCGGAAGACAACCTGCTGCCGGTCGGCGCGGTGATCTCGGCCGAGCATTTCGTCCCGGGCCAAAAGGTTGATGTCGCCGGCATCAGCATTGGTAAGGGTTTCGCGGGCGCCATGAAGCGCTGGAACTTCGGCGGCTTGCGCGCCACGCACGGCGTCTCGGTTTCGCACCGCTCGCACGGTTCGACCGGTCAGCGCCAGGATCCGGGCAAGGTCTTCAAAGGCAAGAAGATGGCCGGCCACCTCGGTGACGAGCGCGTCTCTGTTCAAAATCTGCAAATCGTCCGCGTCGATGCCGAACGCGGACTTTTGTTTGTCCGTGGCGCAGTGCCCGGCGCCGAAGGCGGCTGGGTCGAAGTGCGCGATGCAGCCAAGGCTGCGCTTCCGAAAGAAGCGCCGAAGCCGGCCGGCATCCGCCAAGCGCAAACCGCGGCTGAGTGAGGCGGACATGAAACTCGACGTTCAAACACTCGATGGCAAGAAGGGCGGCTCCGTCGATCTCGACGAGACGATCTTCGGCATCAAGGAAGTTCGCGCCGACATCCTGCAGCGCATGGTGAAGTACCAACTCGCCAAGCGCCGCGCCGGCACGCACAAGACCCAATCGCGCGGCGAAGTCTCGCGCTCGCACTCCAAGCTCTACAAGCAAAAGGGTACGGGCCAGGCGCGTCACGGCGCGGCGAACGCCCCGATCTTCCGTGGCGGCGGTCACGCGCATAACCGTCTGCCGCGCGATTATTCGCACGAGCTGACGAAGAAATTCCGCGCGCTGGCGCTGCGCCATGCGCTCTCGGCGAAGGCGAACGCCGGCGACATCGTCGTGATCGATGCGCTGACGGTGAAGGACGGCAAGACCTCCGCGCTGAAGAAGTCGCTGTCCAATCTGAAGCTTGAGAAGGCGCTCTTCATCGCTGGCGCTGAAGTCGATGCGGGCGTCGCCCGCGCCGCGCGCAACATCCCGTACATCGACGTGCTGCCCAACGCCGGCCTCAACGTTTACGACATCCTGCGCGCCGAAAAGCTGGTGCTGACCCAGGATGCCGTGAACGCGATTCACGATCGCTTCAAGGGCAAGACCGGCGAAGCCAAGGCCGCGCCGAAGGCCAAGAAGACTAAAGAAGGGGCCGCGGCATGAGCGCGCTCAACAAACACTACGACACCATCCTCGCGCCGGTGATCACGGAAAAGGCCACGTTGCTCTCCGAGCAGAACAAGGTCGTGTTCCGCGTGCCGCTTACGGCGACGAAGAAGGACATCAAGGAAGCTGTCGAAGCTCTTTTCAAAGTCAAAGTGGGCGCGGTGAACACCATCGTCCGCAAAGGCAAGACCAAGAACTTCCGCGGCACGCCGGGCAAGCGCTCCGACCACAAGAACGCGGTCGTGACCCTGCTCGACGGTTACTCAATCGACGTGACGACGGGGCTCTGAGATGGCGCTCAAGACATTCCGCCCGACCTCGCCTGGTCGCCGCCAACTCGTGATCGTCGATCGCGCTGAGCTGCACAAAGGCAAGCCGGTCAAGGCGCTCACCGAAGGTCTGACCAAGACTGGCGGCCGAAACAATGTGGGCCGCGTGACGGCGTTCCGCACCGGCGGCGGCCATAAGCGTTCGTATCGCAAGATCGACTTCAAGCGCCGCAAGTGGGGCGTTGAGGCGAAGGTCGAGCGTCTTGAATACGATCCGAACCGCACCGCCTGGATCGCGCTGATCAAATACACGGACGGCGAAGTCGCTTACATCATCGCGCCGCAACGTTTGAAGGTCGGCGACACCATCGTCGCCAACGAGCGCGTCGACGTGAAGCCGGGCAATGCGATGCCGCTGAAGTCGATCCCGGTCGGCACCATCGTGCACAACATCGAACTGAAGCCGTTGAAGGGCGCCCAGATGGCGCGCTCGGCCGGCACCTATGCTCAAGTCGTCGGCCGCGACGCCGGTTACGCCCAACTCCGCTTGGCCTCGGGCGAAGTGCGCATGGTGCAAGACGTCTGCATGGCCACGATCGGCGCTGTGTCGAACCCCGACAACATGAACGAAGTCTGGGGCAAGGCCGGCCGCACGAAGTGGTTGGGCCGCAAGCCCTCGGTTCGCGGCGTCGCCATGAACCCGGTCGATCACCCGCACGGCGGTGGTGAAGGCAAGACCTCAGGCGGCCGTCACCCGGTCACGCCTTGGGGCAAGAAAACCCGCGGTCCGAAGACCCGCAAAACCAAGCCGACGGATCGTCTGATCATCCGTCGTCGTCACTCGAAGAAAGTGAGCTAATCCAGATGCCGCGTTCTGTTTGGAAAGGCCCGTTCGTCGACGGTTATCTGCTGCAAAAGGCCGAGAAGGCCGCCGGCAGCGGCCGTCGTGAGCAGATCAAAACCTGGTCGCGCCGCTCCACCATCATGCCGCAATTCGTCGGCCTCACCTTCCAAGTTCACAACGGCAAGCAATTCACGCCGGTGCTCGTGAGCGAGGACATGGTCGGCCACAAGCTCGGCGAATTCGCGC
>JADLHI010000351.1 GCA_020848895.1 Hyphomonadaceae bacterium | reverse complement strand
GCTTTGGTGCGATAGAAGGATGTATCGGAGCCGTCATGCGCGCCGGGTGCGCTAATTTGAACGACACGTTTCACGCCGCTTTGGCGGCATGCCGTAAACAGCGCGCGCATCGCCCGATCTTGAACCGCGCTCAAATTATCGCGAAGCCCGTCCTGCAAGGCGCCCGAGGCGTTGATGACGGCATCGATGTTGCGCAGCAACGGGACCCAGCTCTCGGGTGTGTCCAGCGTCGCGATATCGGCGGAGAGCCAAGCAGCGTCGGGAAGGGCGCGTCGGCCGCGCTCGATAGAGCGGCCCAGCGCGACGACTTCATGGCCCGCTTCAAGCAGACGCCGTGAAGCATCAAGACCGATGAAGCCATAGCCGCCGAGGACGAGCACGCGCATGGTGACCTCGTTCAATGTCTGCGGCGCCAAGTCAATGCGGCGCGCTTGACCGCAATATCGGCAAGACGCAAGACAATGGCGTCATGACGAAATCCAATCCCGGCAATTTCTTTGAAGACTTCACGCCCGGCCAGCAGATCGTGCACGCGACGCCGCGGACGCTTTCGGAAGCCGACGCCGCGCTTAACATCGCCCTCACCGGCGCGCGGCATGCGCTGTTTAGCGCCGATAGTTTTGCGCAAGATTGCGGGCTGCCGGGCGCGCCGATCGATCCGCTGCTCGTGTTTCACACGGTGTTCGGTAAAACCGTGCCGGACATTTCGCTGAACGCGGTGGCGAACCTCGGCTATGCCGAGGGACGGTTTCAGACACCGGTCTATCCGGGCGATACGCTTTCGGCGGTGTCGGAAGTGATTGGGCTCAAGGCCAATTCGAACGGCAAGACCGGCGTCGTCACCGTGCGCACGACGGGCTTCAATCAAGACCAAGAGCCGGTGCTGAGCTACGTGCGCTGGGTGATGGTCAACAAGCGCGACGCGCATGCGGCGACGACGGATTCGCCGCCGGTGACGCCGAAGAATGTCGTGCCGGCGAATGAGCTGATGCTGCCGCCGGGACTCGATTTTTCGAACTACGATTGGGCGCTCGCGGGCTCACCGTATGCGTTCGAGGACTACGAGGTCGGCGAAAAGATCGATCACGTCGATGGCATGACAGTGGAGGAGGCCGAGCATCAGCTCGCAACACGGCTTTATCAGAACACGGCGAAGGTGCATTTCGATGCGTTGGCGCAGCGCAATTCGCGCTTCGGCAAACGGCTGATCTATGGCGGCGTCGTGATCTCGCTGGCGCGGGCGCTGTCGTTCAACGGTTTAGCCAATGCGCAACTGATGCTGGGCATCAATGGCGGGCGCCACGTCAATCCGCTGTTCGCGGGCGATACGGTCTATGCGTGGTCGGAAGTGCTGGCGAAAGACGATCTGGGTGAGGTCGGTGCGCTGCGGTTACGTTTGGTGGCGCTGAAGAACCAGGACGCTGGCGCGTTCACCTACAGAGTCGAAACCGGCGAGTATGCTGAGCATGTCGTGCTCGATTTCGACTATTGGGCGGCGATCCCGAAGCGCTAATATGGACCGCCACGCTTCGACAAGCTCAGCGTGACGCCAATTTCCGGCGCCGGTCCCTCAGCAGCGTCAGCCTGAGCCTGTCGAAGGCTGCGCTTCCGCTTCCGGCTTTTGCTTCCGAAACAGCGTCAGCAACGAAAAGATCGCCGCGATCAGAAGCCCGATGTGCGTAACGACATAGCCTTGTTCTTCCTTCACCGTGATCGATGAGGCGACGGCTTGTGAAAGCTGGTTTTGCTGATCGGCGCTGAAGAATGGAGTGTCGGCTGTGGCGCCGCTCTGTTCTTGTTGTTGTTCGGTGATTTCACGGCGCAGTTCCGTGCGCATGTTTTCGACGCCGTAATACGACACGCCGATCCCCAGCACGGAGGTGACCAGCATGGTGATCGCGGCGGCCTGCATGCGGGTGAAGAGGCTGCAGGCGAAGCCCGCGATGATAATCGCGAACGCGGCGATGATGATGGCGGCGGGCTCGGCGTCGTCGGCGCGGTTCTCGGTATCCATGTTGGCGAGCGGGCCTGCGGGCTGGGGATCGCCGGTCATCAATTGCCAACCGGTTGCGGTGAGGATTTCGGTGTTCGAGCACGAGACCGTCACCCACGGCAGGAAGAAGCCGAGCAGCGCAACAAGCTTGCCGATACGCGCGATCTGATTGAAATCGATGAACATCAGCGCGTCGCCTCTTGCTGGCGCGCCACCCAGCGGCGCATGCGGGCTTCGAGAACATCCATCGGCACCGCGCCAGCGCTCAGCAATTCATCGTGGAAGGCGCGGATATCGAACCGGTCGCCCAGCGCTGCCGTTGCTTCGCGGCGCAAGCGCTGCATGGTGAGTTCGCCGATCTTGTAGGCCAGCGCTTGGCCTGGCGTCGCAATGTAGCGCTCGAGCTCGGTCTGAATGTTGTGCGGAGAAAGCGCGGTGTTTTCCGCAAAGCAGCGCCGCGCTTGTTCGATATCCCAGCCCATCCAGTGAATGCCGGTGTCCGCGACCAAGCGGCACGCGCGCCACATTTCGTAACTCAACCGCCCGAAGCGCTCGTACGGCGTGCGGTACATGCCCATGTCTTCGCCGAGCGACTCCGCATAGAGGCCCCAGCCTTCGACGAACGCCGTCTCAAACGCGTTGCGCCGGAAATAGGGGAGTTCGCCAAGCTCCTGCGCGCGCGAGATTTGCAAGTGATGCCCGGGCATCGCTTCGTGCACGGTGAGCGCAGGTAATTCGTAGAACGGCCGCTGATCCAGGTGCGTCGTGTTGACCCAATACGTGCCCGACTGCCCAAGCGCCGCGCTGCCTTGGGTGTAGTACGCCGTCGTCGATCCTTCCGCTTGCTCCGCCGGAATGACGCGAATGCCGTAGGAGAGGCGCGGCAGCGTTCCGAACAGGCGCGGCAATTGCCCATCGGCGCGCTTTGCGACTTCCGACGCATGCTCGATCAAATCTTCGGGCGTGCGTGCGTAAAATTGCGGATCGGTGCGCAAGAAGCGTTGGAATGCCGCGAAATTGCCGTGAAAGCCGCTGGCGCGGATTTCTTCTTCCATCAGCGCCCGAATGCGCGCGACTTCCTGATTGCCGAGTTCGTGAATTTGCTCGGGCGTCATGTCCGTCGTCGTGTAGGAGCGGACGAGATACCGATAGAGATCCTCGCCGCCCGGCACCGAGCGCAGGCCCAATCCAGGCCGCGCGGCGGGAAGATATTCACTCTCGATGAATGTCACCGTCTCGCGGTGCACCGGCAAGATCTGGTCGCGAATGATCGTCCGCGCGCGGTTGCGGAATTCCTCCTGTTGCGCCGCCGGGATCGTGTCCGGCATCGATGCTAGCGGCGTCAGCAGCGTCTGCTCCATCGTCGCGACCTGCGCCCGTGCGGTCGCGAGCGCGCGGTCCACAATGATGCGCGGCTGCGTATAGCCGGTCTCAATCCCACGGCGGGCATTTGCAACGCTTTGGCGATACATCGCCGGCAGCGCGCTGAGGCGCGAGAGCCAGGCTTCGGCATCGTCAACCGATTGGATCGGCGTCGTGTAGGCGAGATAATCGCCGAAGGTGAAATAGCCGTCGCCGTTGCTGATCGGAGCGCGGCCGAAGTCGAGATCGATGCCTTGAATGCTCTGATCGATAACGCGCATCAGGTAGGCGCGATTGAGCGCATCTTCCTCGTTCAGGCCCCGTGTCGGCACCCGTTCCAGCCGCGCTTTCAGCGCCACCAGTTCAGCGCGTTGGCGCATATCGCTTTCGCGCGAAGAATCCGGCAGCACCCGTAACGCCGCGCGGTCGCCTTCGGAGGCCGACGTCAGCGGATCGTAGCGCCGCGCCGTCTGTTCATAAGCCGTGATCACGGTCGCCAAGGCGCGGTTGGAGCGCTGTTGGCTCATGGCTGGCGTGCTGGCGCTGGCCAACAGAATGGCGGCGCAAATGGCGGTAGCGCGGATCATGGATGTCCCCCTCGAAGCGCTGCGACGCTAGCATGCGCCAAGAGCCGATGCGCAGGTGAATCGACCGCCCGCAGCGTCAATTCGTTTGATTGACTTGGAAGGGTCCGGGCCTATGTTCCGGGCGCAGAATCCGACCCCATATCAAGAACAAGAGGTCCCCGATGGCCGGTGCGCCTAGCCCGGAAGATCGCCCCATCGCCCCGCACGTCGGCGTGTGGCGCTGGCACGTCACGATGGCAAGTTCGATCCTTCATCGTGTGACCGGCGTGGGCCTCTACGGCGCGGCGATTGGCTTGGCGATCTGGCTGATCTCGGCGGCGGCCGGGCCTGAGGCGTACGCGATCGTCGATTCCGCGCTCTCGGCTTGGTACGGGCAAGCGGCGATGTATCTGGTGGTCGCCGCGCTCGCGTATCACCTGGCCAACGGCATTCGTCACCTGGTGTTCGATACCGGCGCTGGGCTGGCGCCCGCTGACGCCGACACCAGCGCCTGGTTTGCCATCCTTTTCGCCATCGCCGCGCCGGTTGGGCTGTGGGCGCTGTTGACGTTCGGGGGCTAGAGCCATGAGCAATTCCGAACGCAGCATGCGCACGCCGCTTGGCCGAGTTCGCGCGCACGGCGCCTCGGGCGAGGGCACCGGCCATTTCATCGCGCAACGCGTCACCGCGATTGCGCTGGCCATCCTGGGCCCGTGGTTTGCGGTCGCCGCCGCGCTATCGATCCGCGACGCGAGCTACCTGGCGACGATCGATTTCATCTCCGATCCGGTGAACGCCGTGGGCGTCATCCTGCTGGTGGCGATCGGCCTCTATCATATGTCGCTCGGGATGCAGGAAGTGATCCTCGATTACATCCTGAAACCCTCGACCAAGATGATTCTTCTTTTCCTCAACGCGGCCATGCCGCTTGTTCTCGCTGTCGGCGCCATTTTCGCCGTGCTGCTCGTGAATTTCGGAGTCTGATCCGTTGGCCGCTTACACTTGGATCGATCACACGTTCGACGTTGTTGTTGTCGGGGCCGGCGGATCGGGATTGCGTGC
>JADLHI010000350.1 GCA_020848895.1 Hyphomonadaceae bacterium | reverse complement strand
CGCAAGCGTCTCGGCGCTTGGCCGCAGGTCGAGATCGTGACCGGCGCGATCGAGCAGGCGCCATTCGAAGACGCGAGCTTTGAGGCTGCGACTTGCGTCTATCTCTTCCACGAATTGCCGCCGCGCGTGCGCCGTGACGCCGCGCGCGAAATTGCGCGCATCCTGAAGCCCGGCGCCACGTTCGTGCTGGCGGACTCAATCCAAACCGGCGACGCCGCCGATCTCGATCGCATGTTGGAATACTTCCCGGTCGGCTTTCACGAGCCGTATTTCACGTCTTATCTGAAGGAAGATTTCGCGGCGCTGTTTGGCGAACATGGCTTCGAGATTGAGGAAACCGAGCTTGCCTTCCTCACCAAGGTGACGCGGTTCCGCAAGCGCTAGCGCGGCACATAGCGCGGTTCCGACGTACGGGTTGCGAACGCAGCTAGAGAACGGTGTCTTCCGTCCCGGCGCCGGTGATCGGTTCGGCGCTGCCGCTCTTCAGGCTCTCGAACGAGAACTCGGCCACCGCCGGTTCCTCGGCCACCGCAAGCTCAGCCTCCGGCGCGCCGAGCAATTCCTCGGTGGTGAAGCTATAATCCACTTCGCCAACCGATTTCAGCGCCGCGGTGGGCGCGACCTCTTCCGCTAGCGCCACTTGCGCTGCGGGCAGCGCAACGGGCGCCACGCGGGCAGGGGTGTATTCGGCCGCGTACGCAGAACCCGGCGCGAAGTCGGCGCCGCCAGTGATGATCGCATCGACGCTGCCGATCGCGAAAAGCGCAATGAACGCAAACGTTCCATACATCGCCGCGCGATCTTGCTGTTCGGGGCTGCGCTTGAAGCGCCACAGCGCGATGCGCGCTTTGCGGAAGGCCGTGTGCAAACGCGGGCCGATTTCACGCACGCGTTGCTTGAACGAAATGCGGCGGCGTCGAACTTGTTTTCGCTTCCGTAACATTTCCCGATCCCCACAGGAATGCGCACGCTTTTACGCGCGTTCGCCGCACAAAGCCAGACCGAGCCGATCCGCCCGAAACCGCATGCCGCCCGGCCGCCGAGAGCTAATTCTAGTCCACTGACATTGCAGGGAACTTTGCCGCGCCGTAACGTCCGGCGTCAGGGAGTGGGACATGTCAGAAGGCAAGGTCGCCATCGTCACCGTACACGGCACCGGGGACACGGCAGATAGCGCGGACGGCGCGAAGTGGTTTCAGCGGGGATCGCAGTTCAGCCAGCGCCTGCTGCAGCATCTGAGCGGCCAGGGCATTAGCGGCGACATCATCCCGCACCTGTGGTCGGGCGCGAACAGCGCTTGGGACCGCGAGCGCGGCGCCAACAGGCTCGCCGACCGCATCCGTGGTCTCTACAGGCACTACGACACCATCCACGTCGTCGGCCACAGCCACGGCGGCAATGTCGCCAACGATGCGGCGGTGCTGCTGAAATGGGGCCTCCGCCGCAACGCCGCGCGCGAGAAGTTCGATAGCCTGACAACGGTCGGCACGCCGTTCTTCAATGTGAAGACCGGCTGGCTGCAGAAGCTTGCCGGCATCCTGTTTCTGATCATCGCCTGGGGCAGCGTTGTCGTCTTCCCGTTGATCGCCGCGTATCTGATCTACGACCTTGCCAGCGGCGAGAACTCCCTCGAAGTCGCGGCGGGGCAGGAGGTGTTCGTTGTCCTGGCCTATCTACTGATCGTCGGGCCATGCACGCTCTTCATGCTGCATCTGTCGCGCCAAGGCATCCGGCGCATCTTGCGTCCACGCACCGGCGGGCGCACGCGCACCTCGGTTTTCAGCATCTGGCACGATAACGACGAAGCCATCTCGTTCTTGCAGAGAGTTGAGGAATTGAACCTCGAACCGTTTCCGCGCGGGTCGCTTTTCCGAGGCTCGCGCGGCGCCGCGGTCGGCATCGGGGTTCTGGCGGTGATCGTAATCGGCTTCGCCAATCCGTTGCTCTACGCGTTCGGCTTGGCCGACCTCATGGATTTCAACACGACCAGCGCCGATGAGGATGTTGTAAGCAACATCATCGCTGTCGCCGTCACGAGCCTGCTCATCGCGCCCGCGACCTTCACCATCGTCTATCTCATCTACCGCTTCCTCGTCGGCGGCGCACAAGAGATTGGTGCGCGTGGCACGATGAACCGGTTTGTCGGCGGCGTGCTGCGCGGCGTCGCGATGGGGCGTGACGGCGATCAAGTGCTCTGCAATGTGGGCCCGCGTTCGCATACCCATGCGACGCAGGAAATGGTGCTTGCGGGCGAATGCGCGGCGCGCATGCAAGACGGCGCCAATGGCGCGGCAGGCAAGCTGATCGACAAATATCGCTGGGCGCTGTTCAGCGTCGGTGGCGATTCCAGCGCCTCGCTGACGAGTCTGACCACCGACGCGATGACCTGGGACAGCCTCATCCACACCACCTATTTCGATCAGCCGGAAGTGGCGACGGCGGTGGGCGATCACATCGCCCGCACGGTGCGTGAAAGCGCCCATGCGCCGGCGCCCGCGCCGAGTTCAGCTCCGGCCAGTTTGCCCT
>JADLHI010000349.1 GCA_020848895.1 Hyphomonadaceae bacterium | reverse complement strand
TGACCGCCTGGCTGAGCCGCGGCATCAATTTTGGTCTGGCCGGGGGCCTCACACAGCGTACGCAGCTTGAGGGCGTGACGTTCACGCCGCTCATCCGCACGAGTGGCCGCACCATGCGTATGCCGGCCGAACAAGCGCTCATGCGTCCCTCGCCGATGGACATCTACAGCATGTGGCCGGCGAGCGGCGGGCGGCGCGAGAACGTGGCCGTGCGCCTTTCCGGCAACCTCACAACCGCGTTCCCGGATGGGGCGCCGCCGGCGGATGCGGCGCCGGCGCCGGAAGCTCCCGCTGAACAGCAACCCGCGGCGGCGCCGCCGGCTCCCGCGCCGCAAGCGGCGCAGCTGCGCACATCGGCGACACCGGCGCAGATCGTGATCGTCGCAGATACCGATTTCCTCGCCGACGATTTCTATGTCGATCCGCAAAGCGGCGGCACGGCGGCGGACAACGCTTCGTTCGCGCTCAACGCCATCGATGTGCTCGGCGGGTCGGATGCGCTTGTTTCGCTGCGCTCGCGCGCGCCAGCCGAGCGCAAGATGAAATTGCTCGACGATATGGAACGCGATGCGCAGCGCCGCATCGAAAGCCGTCAGCGCGAGCTTGAAGCTGACTTGCAGGAGACGCAGGCGCGCTTGCAGCAATTGCAGGCGCGCGGGCGAGGGTCGGGCTTCTTCGCGGGCGATCTTGGCGCTGAGCTGACGCCGGAAGAGCAAGCGGAAGTCGATCAGTTCCGCGCGCGCGAAACGCAAATCCGCACCGACTTGCGTGGGTTGGCGCGCGATCTGCGCGGCGACATCGAGCGCCTGCAAGCGCTCGTCATCTTCATCAACGTTTGGCTGGCGCCGCTGCTGATTGCGGGCGTGGGCCTGTTCTTGTTCTGGCGCCGGCAGCGGCGCGGGGGTGCGGCGCGATGAGTTCGGGTCTGGCTGAGCGCCGTAGAGCGCGTTCGCTCACGCTGTTTTTGATCGCCGGCGCTTTGGTTGCGACGGCGGCGGTGACGATCGGGATCGAGGCGCGCAATTCAAGCCCGTCGAGCGTGCAGGGTCCGGTGCTGCCCGAGCTTGAGCAATCCATCGGCGGCGCGCAGCGCATCACCGTGACGAGCGCCGAAGCGACCTATCGCATCGAACGCACGCAGCAAGGCTGGGCGCTGCGCGATCGCGACGATTATCCGGTGTCGTCAGCGCGTTTGGCGCAGCTGACCGAAGGCTTGGAGTCGCTGCGCTACATCCGCCGCATGACCAGCGACCCCTCGAAGCACGAGCGGCTTGGCGTCACCGATCCGCGTCAGGGCGGGCGCGGCATTCTCCTGCAGGTCGAGGACGGCAACGGCGCCTTGGTTGTGAACCTCATCCTCGGTGTCGAAACCAGCGGCACCTATGTTCGTCGGCCGGACGACGATCAAACCTGGGCCGTGCAGGGCGATCTGCCGCCGCTTCGCGACGCGGCGGCGTGGCTTGATCTGCGGCCGATCAATCTGACGCCCGAACGCTTGGCGCGTGTTGAAGTCATGCCGGCCGAGGGGCGCGCCTATATTCTCGGGCGAGATGCGGCGGACCAGCCGTGGCGCCTGGTCTCGCCGGCGCTGGCTTCGCTGGCGCAGTCGACGATCACCGCGACCGCAGAACGCCTAACGCAGCTTTCACCAACCGACGTGCGCACAGCGCCGGCGATTCAAGGCGCGCCGCGGGCGCGCGTGCGGGCGACGACGTTCGACGGCATCGTCATCGACGCGGAGATCATCCCCAGCGACAATCGCCTGTGGGTGAAGATGGTGGCGCGTGCCGGCGCGCCCGAGCAGGAAGCCGCCGCGGTGGCGCTCAATACGCCAGCGTCGGATTGGGCTTATGCGCTGAGCGATACGGAAGCGGAGGCTTTCGCGCCGCCGCTGAGCACGCTCGTTCCCAGCGCTCAGTAACGCCCGGGGCGATGCGTGTAGGACGCTGCTAGAATGCGTCCGCCGTTCGGCTCTTGCACGATCACCGCGCATTCGGGCTGACAGCGCGCTCGCTCATGCCAAACGCCGGCGCCTTCCCATGTGCCGACGCGTTCGATCCACTTCACCAGATTGTAGTGTGGGATTGAGCGGTTGCGGTTGACGCCGCCGGTGATGACGACGGTGAGCGGGCCGGGATCGTAAGCCACCATCCAGATATCGGCGTTCACGCCAGGCGTGCCTGAGCCGATCGTGGCGCGCGCCCGCCCATTGCGCAGCAGCGTCAGCGAAACCGCCGGCGCGGTCGGCGGCCAGCCGGCGCGCTGCTGGTCATCGTAGATGGCGCGCGCTTCGTCCCAGTCGGAGGCGCTGATGGTGCGCGCGCCGTTGACGACGAGTTGCGGCGTGAAGCGGCCGCGCACGCGCAGGGTTTGCGAATAGGCGCGCTGGCGATCGGCGAACTCGGGCTGCGCAAATGTATCGTGCCAGCCAAGATAGTCCCAGATGCCGACTGGGAAGGTTAGCGCCAGGACGTCATCTTCGCGCGAGAAGATGCCCAATAGCCGGTTTGCCCGCGGGCACTGCGAGCAGCCCTGGCTGGTGTAGAGCTCCACCACCATCGCGGCGCGGCGGCCCTGGGTTTGGGCGAGCGCAGGGGTTGCGGTCGCCGCGATGGCGATAGCCACAGCGACGAGGAACCGGACGATCATGCCCAAGACCATGCAGGCCCCGCCGCTCCGGTTCGAATCAAACCGTTGTGACGGGGCCGGTTCAGGTCAGCTCTTGGCCAATCCGCGCAGCACATAGTGGAGAATTCCCCCGTTACGGAGGTATTCCACCTCGTTTTCCGTGTCGATCCGGCAGTGGACCTCAACGTTCTCGGTCTTGCCGCTGGGGCGGGTGATTTTGAGGGTCACCTTCTGGCGGGGGCCGAAGGCCGCGACGCCGGAGAGAGAGACCGTCTCATCGCCCGTCAGCCCAAGGCCTGCCCAGCTCTGGCCTTGCTGGAATTGGAGCGGCAGCACGCCCATGCCGATCAGGTTCGAGCGGTGGATGCGCTCGAAGCTTTCGGCGACCACGGCGCGGACGCCGAGCAGCGTCGTGCCCTTGGCGGCCCAGTCACGCGAGGAGCCGGTGCCGTATTCCTTGCCGGCGAAGATCACCAACTCGCGGCCCTCTTGTTTGTAGCGCATGGCGGCGTCGTAGATGAACATCCGCTCGTCCGAGGGATGGTGGATCGTGTAGCCGCCTTCGACGACGGAGCCATCGTCGTTCTTGACCATCTGGTTCTTGATGCGGATGTTGGCGAAGGTGCCGCGCATCATCACTTCGTGATTGCCACGCCGTGCGCCGTACGAGTTGAAGTCCGCCTGCGCGACGCCGTGCTCGGTGAGGTAGGCGCCGGCTGGCGACACCTTCTTGATCGAACCGGCTGGGCTGATGTGATCTGTGGTGATGCTATCGCCGAAGAGGCCGAGCACGCGCGCTTCGACAATGTCGCGCGGCGGCGTCGGCGTCATGCTCATGCCGGCGAAATAGGGTGGGTTCTGCACGTAGGTGGATTTGGCGTCCCAACCATAAGTGCGCCCGGCACCGACCTTGATGCTCTGCCAATGCTGATCACCGGCGAAGACGTTGCCGTAACGGGCGTCGAACATTTCTTTCGTCACGGCGGTGCGGACGACTTGTTCGATTTCCGCATTCGTGGGCCAGATATCGCGCAGATAGACCGGCTGCCCGTCCTTGCCCGTGCCGAGCGGTTCGGTTTCGAGGTTCACATAGACCGAGCCTGCGAGCGCATAGGCGACGACCAGCGGCGGCGAAGCCAGATAGTTCGCGCGCACGTCCTGGTTCACGCGGCCTTCGAAGTTTCGGTTGCCCGAGAGCACCGAGGCGACGACGAGATCGTTCTCGTTGACACTGGCCGAGATCGCCGGCGGCAGCGGGCCGGAATTGCCGATGCAGGTGGTGCAGCCATAGCCAACAAGGTTGAAGCCCAGTGCGTCGAGCGATTTATCGAGGCCGGATTTGGCGAGATAGTCGGTGACGACTTGTGAGCCGGGCGCGAGCGAGGTCTTCACCCAAGGTTTGGTGTCGAGGCCCTTCGCCACGGCGTTGCGCGCGAGCAGGCCGGCGGCGATCAGCACGCTCGGATTCGAGGTGTTGGTGCATGAGGTGATCGCGGCGATGACCACATCGCCATGGCCGATATCGTGGTTCGCGTCCGCGACCGGCGCGCGCTTCTTCAGTTCGCTGCCTTTGCGGAATTCCTCGGTCATCACCTTGGTGAAGCCTTCGGCAAGGCCGCCAAGCACGACGCGGTCTTGCGGGCGCTTGGGGCCGGCGAGCGAGGGGCGCAC